>JAVCDJ010000205.1 GCA_030765845.1 Candidatus Stygibacter australis | reverse complement strand
AGCACTAGCTCGTAGCTCTTTTTTTTTCTATGAACTGGTGCTCGTAGTTCCCATCATGTCCATAATCCAGTTTAGTATTTTTCCTCGTAGAGTATAATTATTTGTAGATTGGATAATGACACGATCCCCCCGCTCCCTTTTCTTCAACTACACAGCCGTTGAGGGAAAAAGAAATTGGTGGAAATCTGGTTCATTTTACTACAAATAAATAAGCACTACGTGCTAAATAAGAGCAAAAAATCCAGCCCCGTTAAGCAGGAGTTATGAGCGGTACTCCGGACATGACTTCTGGCGATCAGTTACTACCAAACTTCAATATAAGTGGACGTGCACTCCTGAGTACTCTCAGGTGGGGCGCGAACGCTACAGTTATTACCCGCAAACTGCCCGTCATCTGCGTCCCACTTCCGGAATACCGTTAGCGGTACACATCTGACTTAAATAGTAATATCCCAACACACCCCCATCATCTTTTAAGTAGCATACTGGTAACCTATTAGTATCTCAACTGGGCTACGCATAACAAAATAATGTTATGCGTAGCCCAGTTGAGATACCCCTTTGTTACCCGTAGGATACTCAGTTATTCCTTAAGGACTGGTATAAATTAAAAAAGGCGTAAAATATGATCTTTGTATTTTTCTAAAATCAGCCAGTTGAAAGTCAATTTTGTTTTATATCTAACCCAGAGCAGGGATGCTTTGGATACAGATACTATTTTCGTGTCATTTAGCGGTATTCGTGGTTAAATTATTACATCTTGTCAGCCTGAGGCTGATTACATTATCCGTGTAATCCGTGGTTCTTCTAAAAAATCTTCTTCATTATACACCAGTTCTATGATAAGATTATTCTTTTACTATCAACTCCAGTATGTATCAGATGTTCCATTTACTCATTTTCAGCCTCATTACCCCAATTCATAATATATCTCTTTTAAATATAATTTCTTAGCACCATAATCAGTCCATCTCTTACCCCCCTGTACCCTCCCTGTGGGTTCCCTGTGGGTTACAAGTGTACTAATCTCATATTTTAGCTAATTATGGTATAATAATAATAATATAACGTATAGCCCGTAATACATCAAAATAATAACAATATTTGATTATATAAAAAAAACCATGCCACCCAACCAAGTTATCGAGTTATGGCGATGTACTCATCGAAATGACTTAAGGACGATCAGTTATCACCAATGCCAGATGTACGCCCAGATAGGTAAAATCAAACCAGGGATGGTCTGGTTACGCAGCATAAATCAGCACCAGCAGCAATTAAAAAAAATCTATCATTCACTACTCTTTATTAAATAGTTCGTTTTGTTCGTTGCTTAAAAAAATCTTACATTACATTCTTCCGTGTAGTCCGTGCTGTCTGTGGTTAATAATTCTTACATTACATTTCTCTGTGCCCTCTGTGGTAAAAATTCTTACATTACATTATCATTGGCTAAACTATTTCTTAATAATTGAAATTCCCATCAACAATCCCTGCTCATCCCCATCATCATTATGTTCAAAGTAATATTTTAATTCACCTTTATAAAATTTCCAGTTTTTTATCAGCAATATACCTGCCCGGTAACCATCTCCAGTAAGGCAGACCTGTTTATTACTGTATCGCAGGTTATTTTCATATAAATACAATGGTAATTCTCCCCGAAAAGCAGTTAGCCTTAACCATAATTTACTATTTCCGAACTTCCTGCCTGCCTGCTGATAGATCACAAACCCCCGCTTTATTTCTCCTGAACCTGTGTTTTCTTCCCATCTAAAGCCCATTCGGGACTGCAGGATAATATCTTCAACTTCCTGACTAAACGTAATCTGACCAGAGCCATTCACAACGGGTATCACCAGACTGGAATCATCAATTGCCACATGCTGATCTGCTTTTCTATACCGTCCATAGATCTCCAGATAATTATCACCCCTGCCGTATTTCACATTAAGCATCTCTTCTGCTCCTCCAGTTGGCAGTTCTATCAGATACCGTTTATCTGGGAAATTATAAAGGTCAGCATACATATCAATCCGCCATCTATTGTCCGGTTTGAGCGTTATTCCATAATAAATGCCTTCCTCTCCCCCAAAATGAGATTTCCTTGCTGCAGGATTCCCATGAATATCAGGAAAATCTGCCTGATACCTCCTGAACAGCAAATACTGCCTGAACTTACTACTGCCATATTTCAAGGTCAAACTTCCTGCCCATTTAGCTTCTGAATATGCTATCTCTCCACCAGTCAGAAGATTTCTTCCCTTATACTCAATCCAACCCGAATAGTTTTCCAGCTCTCCCCATCCAACTTCTTTTTCAAACTCTTCTGAATAACGCAGCCGTTCTGCCAGTAATCCCAGTTTCCAATTACTCCATTCCCGCAATAACGCTCCCCCCAGGCAGGTTTCTAATGTATAAAACTCCTCTTCATCACTGCCATCGGTGATTGAACTGATCAACATACTATCAGCATAATTAACTGCCAGCTTAGCTTCGGAAAAATAGATTATCCCCCGAAATGCACCTTGCTTATATTGCACTGCCGATCCTGAAAAATATGTATTCTCATAGCTGCTGGTATATGGTCTGATAACATTGTCTGAACTCGAATAAAATCCCCCTGCTGTCTTGCCAAAACCCATTCTGAAAGCCGGAGCATGCAAAATTCCCTGTCCCCAGCGGACAGTATATTGTCCTACCAAAAACTGCCAGGGATAGCAATCATATTTAAAATAAAAGGGATGAAAAACATCTTCAACTGCTTCCTCTCCCCTTCTGTCCAGCAAAATTCCCAGTTCCACATCTCCCTGCTGGATTTTCGTCCTGAAACTGCTCCTGGTAAAACTGGTATCACTAAATGCTGATACTAATGCCATATTGATCTTGCTTTCTGCCGGTCTGCTGTAAGTGATATAAGTATCCAGAAGTCGCATTACATCTTCCGGCATACCCTTCTTTATCAGTTCATTACGATTCTTAATTTGCCTGCCTTTTACTATATCATGCAATTTTCTAATCTCTTCTGGTTCTATACCCGGGATGATTAGTAATCTATCCAGACTCTCAAAATTAATGGCTACCGGTGATTCCTGAAGTTCAATAAGTGCAATTTCAATTTCCGGCTGGCTGCTGATAGCTTCTTGTTCATTATATAGTAACTCGCTATCCACTACTCCCCAGATTATTGACACCCACAATAGTAAACCGAGACTAATTAACTGCCGTATATTGCAGACTGAGATAATGACTCTCCTGCAGGTCTTCATGATATTGCAAACCATATGATACTGCTATTTTACCAATAATGATTTCAAATCCGCAACCCAGACTGCCCGGATAAAAACTATATGAAGATATCAACCTGAATGATCTGCTCACAGAATAATCTCCTGCCAGGGTTGGGTGAAATTCAAAGCCCGTTTCCTTCTCTATCCTTATTGCCAGATTACCATCAGTCACTGCCTGCCAGTTTGCCTCCCACACAAAATATATCGGAATTGTTTCTTCTTCTATTGTGCCAGCTCCTACATTCAACCAGGAAACAGCACTTGACAACGTTTCGAGCTGCCATGACATTCCCAGATCAAATAAAAATGCTCCCTCAATCGGCTCCTCACTGATATCAATAAGTAAATTACGGATATTAATCCCTGCCCGAAAATTCTCATTGCCGTATCCCAGATTGATCAATTGATTGGTTTCCTTATAAAAGGGATGATGAAGATGATCGATGGCATAGCCAAGAGTAAAATCCTGCCACTCAGTCCCTGCCGCCAGAATATATCGCGGTAATTCAGCTAAATTATACATTCTGGTATTACTGAAGTAAATCCCCGTTCCTCCCAAAGAGGGATAACTGAATATCGCTCCACTATCTCCGCTGATATATCCGCAACAATTACTCGCTGCTGATTTTGCACTCCAGGGCAATAGTAATCCAGCAGCAGATAAATCTACCAGACACAAATTGAGCATAATAATAATACAGATCTTCAGAAATTTCATACTACTTCACTCGTGTTTTATTCTCACCATTTAATTCATCAATCAAACTATAAGTGGATTTCCTGTTGATATATGTCAAATATTTTTTTGTACCAACAAAGCTATCGGGTAAGACGCTACTCCGGATTGACTTGAGGACAACCACTTCCACCCCCAGAAAAATCTTTAGTGAATCCCGATCCTCCCCTGAAAACCCTACCCAGTTGGTCTTAACTCAATATCTTTTCTTCATCTTCTTCTCTTTCTTTCGCGCCTTAGCGGTTGATAAATTCTTTGGGGAAATTAATTTCCCCAAAGAATACAAACTCAAAGAACAAAATTCAAACTACGGGAGAGTCCTGGCACAACGGAATCCGAAAGAGCCGAAAGCGATAGTCGGGACGCTGCTGTAGCGACGCCAGGAACGCAAATAGTCGCTGCCACCGTAGTCGCCCCACGTCCCGCCACGCAAAACCCGGCTCATAGAATCCATCCAACTGTCTGTCCAATCAAATACATTCCCACACATGTCATAGCAACCATAAGGTGAAGGACTGTCGATAGTCTGAAATCCTTCATATAATTGACCATTATAGAAACCTACCGGGGTAGTGCCATTATCCCAGGGGTCTCCGCTATCATCATAATTAGCTCTATCTCCACTGAGCGAGTTACCCCAGGGATAGTCATAACCGGTCATCCCACGCGCGGACTTTTCCCATTCTTGCTCAGTAGGCAATCTAAAATCATAATGCAAAGCAAAAGCATTAGCACCAAACCAAGTTACATCAACAACCGGGTGGTTTTCGTAACTTTCCTGAATATTAAAGTTACTGCCATCCCAGCTTATCCTGCAACTATAACTACTCATATCATAAAACTCGTAATCTCCTGCTATATAATTTATATCCCCAGCATAATAACCGGAAACAGAAGCAGATGTTACTGCTACTTCTATATCACCTGCAGCAAGTGCTTCTTGTAAATATGCTGCATACTGACTATTTGTTACTTCATACTTCATGATCTCATAATTGTAATCAATTGTCTGAATTACATCATTTTCACCCCAGGTATAAGTTCCAAATGCCACGTAGCACCATTCAAATCCACCTTCACCATTACGGTCATCAGCAGTAATTTTGATCATGGTGGGGATATTCAGAACTCCCGGATGATCAACCGCAAAATCCCAGATTATCTGCTTACCTGTTCCTGAAGTGATATCAAGCCCGATATCACCGCTAACATTATTGATCGAGTAATTCCAGCTTTCACCTTCGTTATTCGAAGCTGTTATGCTCACCAGCATACTATCACCATCCGCGTCTTGCAGATCATAACTAATATCAACTATAAATGAACCATCATCACGCTGTTCCACTACTACATTACTAACTACAGGGATCTCATTACAAAACAAATTTAGCCCTATAAAAATCAAAACAACTAAAAATATCTTCTTCATCATAAACTCCTATAAGATTTAAATAAGCTAAGCTATCGAGTTAAGACGGTACTCCGGATTGACTTGAGGGCGACCATTTACACACCCTCCAGAAGAAATCTTAAGTCAATCCCGACCCTCCCAAGAAGACCATTCCCAGACGGTCTTAACTCAATATTTTTTCTTAATCTTCTTCTTTCGCGTCATTTCGCGCCTTTAGCGGTTGATGATCTTCCTTCTTTCCTGGTTACTACTGGTTCTTCTTCTACGGGGAAGATGTCTATCATATCTACAGAATATTGCAGGATAAGGCTAGCATCATAAGCTTCGATAGCTGTATTACCATCTACATCAGCGATAGTCTGGCGCCAGTCTTCCCAGGGCAAAGGAACACCTTGCGGTTCCATCATACAGAAATACTGCAATACTAATGATGCATCAAAGCTCTCTACCAGCGTATTATTATCAACATCACCATAACGCACTGAACTCAGCAGACATAATTCTGAAATTCCTTCGCCAACATGATTCACCTCTTCACTCATTGATGAAAGATAAACCAATGCGGAAATACCTTCACCAATATGCCCTAAATCCTCTTCCATAGAAGAAAGCAGCACCAGCTCCGATATGCCAATACCCACATGATTCACCTCTTCACTCATAGATGAAAGATAAACCAGACTGGAAATGCCTTCTCCAATATGACCAGGGTCTTCTTCCATTGAAGAAAGATAAACCAGACTGGAAATGCCTTCTCCAATGTGTCCAAGATCTTCTTCCATTGAGGAAAGATAAGCTAATTCAGACACGTCCCACCCGATTGCTGCTATAACTGGAAGAACAAATATCAGCAGTAAGAGCAACACATACAAACGTCGTAAGTTCATAAAATACCTCCTTTAAAATATGTTAAATACATAAAATTTATCTTAGCAATCAGTAAATACATCTCTACTATTCCAATTATGCCATTTTAATTATTTCACTCTTATATATCTATAAACCTATTTATCATAATTTATTACTATTCAAAATAGTTTGCTTTCTCCAATTTTAGTCAAGATTTTTGTTAAAAACTACGCATCCTACCTTTATTTTAGAAATGGGAATTATCTTACAATAGGATATTATATGAGTTACATAACCTTGTAGCTTAATCTTTCCAGATTAAGTTTTTTAATTTAATATCAAACTGGAAAGTTTGATCTACATTGCTCCGCAGTAAAACGATATAGTAGGCGAAGGATGGACTTCCGGAGTACCACCCGCTGTGCAAGTTCTACTTAGCTAACAATTACTAATTTTGGGTATGCTCCAGCAGAAATGCGAGCATTTGTGCGCTCTTATCGTAAAACTGGGTTTTTCCACCACCGAAACCATGTCCTTCATTATAATCTATGCGGCACAGGATGGGGTTTTCATTGCCAATATTCTCGGCGGCATATTGCAATCCTGCTGCAAACTTTCGTGCATGATACGGGTCACAACGCGAATCATTGAATCCCCCGGTTACCAGAGTAGCGGGATATTCTGCTTCCTCATCAATATTATGATACGGTGAATATGCCAGCAGATAATTAAATTCCTCTTCATCTTCCGCTGAGCCATATTCTTCTTTCCAGATATTGGCAAATTTGTTTTTATGGTAGCGGATCATATCAAGGAGCGGAACCTCAATTACGGCAGCAGCAAATAATTCTGGCTTCTGAACCAGGCAGGCTCCAGTAAGCAGACCACCATTACTGCCACCCATAATACCTAAATGCTCCGGTGAGGTATATTTCTCATTAATTATATATTTTGCAGCAGCAATAAAGTCATCAAATACATTCTGCTTCTTCTCTTTCATTCCCTCCTGATGCCATTCTTCCCCAAATTCTCCTCCACCACGCAGACATGCCGTTACATATATTCCACCCTGTTGGCATAGAGCCAGAACCCCAGCACTGAAATTTGGACCCATTGAAACATTGAAGCCACCGTAACCGTAAAGTATAACCGGATTACTGCCGTCTTTCTGCATATCTGCACTGTGACTGATGATCAAGGGAATCCTGGTCCCATCTCTGGAAATAGCATATTCAATTTTTGATACGAAATCAGTGCTGTTATAAGCAAACTCGGGATTAATATAAACAAAATCCTGCTCCAAAAAGTTTCTTTCAAAATCATACTTATATCTGATATATGGAGTTACAGGATTGCTGAAATAGATATAAATATCTTTCTCATCCTGCAAACCGCGCCAGAAGGCAATCCCATTACCTGGCAATTTGATCTCCTGCAAAAATCCACCATCAGTATCATATATTTCTATGGTATTATAAATCCCATCCAGATAATTTATAAACAGCTTCCCATCCACTATCCCAAATTTTTCAATCTTGCTATCCTTCTCAGGGATAAGAAGTTCCCAGTTCTCCCGCTCTGGTGCTGAACAATTTACTTTATAGATACAATTTTTAGGCGCATCTTCATCAGTCAAAATGTAAAGATGATCATTATATATCTCAATATCAAGTTGAAATTTAATTTCCGGCTTCACTGCCTTCATTTCTCCACTTCCATATTTCTCAATCCAGAAAGACTGTTTAAAGATCCCTTTACCATAAATTAAATACTGCTGATCATAACTCAGATAAGCATTTGCCCACATTTCTTTTACTTTATCATCAGCGAAGATCAGCTTATCTTCTTTCGCGTCTGTTCCCAGCCGATGCAGATTTGTCCGCGCCCAGTAATCCTGCTCATTTTCCGGAACCTCTGGAGGTAATGGACAATATCTGTAATAAAATCCGCTGTCATCAGGCAGCCAACTGTTAGTATATTGTTTATGCCCCTGCAGTTTATCAAGTAGATGTTCTCCACTGTCAATATCCATAATCCGGAAATCAGGATCTTCTTTACCCCCTTTGATTACTCCGTAATTAAGATAACGTCCCGTATTTGATATTTTATAATGACCCAAAGTCTCATCATTTGCCCAATTATTAGGATTCAAGATTTCCCGCGGTTTGCTTTCAGCATCCTCCATGATCATCAATATCGATTTCTCTTCCGCTGCCAGTTGCCGAGTAAAAAGTAAGCGAGTTCCACCCTTCACTTTGCGGGGAATGGAATCAACATCATAATAATAGCTGTCTTTAATTTTATTGAAGAAGTATTCTCTTGCTGGTAATGCCTGAAGATATGGCTCAGAAATCGCATTCTGGGCTTTATCCCAGTTAAGTACTTCTTCATCACTGCTATCTTCCAGCCAGCGATATGGATCATACACCTTTTTCCCATGAATTTCATCTACAATATCATCTCTGCGAGTATGCGGATATTTAAACATTATTTCTCCTAATCAGTGATTTTTATTTTGTATGAGTTAAATAATATACACAATTATGTCAATTAAAATCATTTTATTTTTTCCTATATTTCACATGTTATTTTAGCTTTATTCCAGGTTATTTCAATCCCGTAAGTGCCAAACAGGTGTTTTATACTTTCATATAAATCTAAGTTATTGATATATTGTCGGTTATCTATGCGATGTCTAAGTTTACATAATATTTGGGCTGAGGTGGGGAAATTTTCACCTATAAAAATATATTACTGGTAGTGCGTTTGATTTATATATAAATAGATATATTTTGATATTTATTAAAGAATTTAGTGATGTAAAAAATCTGGATAAAAAAATAAGGCAGGTTATGAAAAACCTGCCTTAATTATATTAGCTACGGTTTATTTTATCAGATCTTGCAACGTAGCCACATATGGGATTGCACCACCTTTTATATAGCCGTTGTGTTTTTGAATTACATTGCCAGAACTATCGGTGAGAATAAGAGTAGGAAGTCCCTTCAATCCAAATTTCTCAACCATTTGCTTGTTATAGTTTTCTTCATCTGCTGGTAATTTTGTATTTCTTGGAAAATCAAATCTAACTAAAATGAGATTTTCTTTGGCAAATTTTTCAAATTCCTGCTGATAGAATATCTCATTGTTCATCTTGTGGTAAAAGGGGGTCCAGTCAGAGCCAGAAAATCTTATCAGTATTGACTTGTTTTCTTTATTGGCGAGTTTTTTTGCTCTATCAAGATTTTTTTGCCAGACAAGTCCCTGATCATCAGTATAGGTGAAATTTGCTTCTTCTGATTGAGTTATCTTCAATTTTGAACTGCGGACTAAGCGGAAGCCAAGGGAGTTGATGGTGCCGCCAGTGTAGCGGGCAGGGTTGTATCGGGCGCGATAATCAGCCCGGCAGCAACTGGCATCACCGCTCCAGCCACCACCCCGACGCACTCGGTCAGAGCCCGATGCAGGTCCATGCGGATCAGTCTGTGCACTTTCGCTGTAATCACCATACCAGTCCCAGCACCATTCCCAAACATTGCCACTCATATCATATATCCCTAACTCATTAGCCTGTTTTTCACCTACACTATGCGTTTTTCCTGAATTATCACGATACCAGGCTACACTACCAAGATCATTACTGCCAGAATACTTATAGCCCTTGTTTTTGTTCCCCCCCAGTGCAGTAAACTCCCATTCTGCTTCTGTGGGCAGACGGTAACCATTAGCATTGAAATACCACGTAATATTACTTCCAGAGCCACTATAACAACGATCAAGTCCTTCCCGATCACTCAATTTATTACAATATTCCGCTGCCTCAACCCAGCTAACTTCCTCAACAGGAGCATCTTTGCCTGACTTCTTGAATTCAGAAGGATTCGTGCCCATCACAGCTTCATATTCACCCTGAGTAACCTCATATTTACCTATATAAAAATCACTCACAGTGACTCTATGCACTGGCTTTTCTCTATCTTTTCCACTTGTACTGCCCATCTGGAAAGTGCCACCTTCCACAAATACCATGCCTTTTGGTGGTACTTGCCCTGGCTCAGCTATCAATATTCCAGTTAATAATAATACTAATATCACCGCATAAATTGCTTTTTTCATATCTTCTTCCTCCTATTAAAAATTACCTCTTTCTGATTTTGTTCGAATATTAATATTCAGGCTTTTTTTTGCAAGAATAAAATATGAACCACGAATAGCTTTCGCAAGCTTACAGCTCATCAAGAATCCGCTAATAATACGCGAATAAATGTAAGAAAATAAAAAATGAGAAAGGCGTTTAAAGATTTCATGCATTATTCTCTTATTTAGCGTTCTTCCATTCGCGTTAATTAGCGGTTTTAGCGGTTGAATAAATCTTCAGATTACTTTTTCTATGTTAATCAGTGGAATTTATGTCTATGACTATTAAAGAAATCAGACCAGGATGGTCTGGTTATGCAGCATAAACCTTTGGCTTAGATGGTTTATTCTCCCGCATCTGCGCCCCACCTGTGATTTCACCGACGGTGCACATCTGCTAAAAAATAGTTCGTTTTGTTAGTTTTGTTCGTTGCTTAAAAATTCTTCACATTACATTCTTTCGTGTCATTTCGTGGTTTTCGTAGTTGATAATTCTTATATTACATTATCTGTAAAATTAACCATTGCGAAGGTTTAGTATATACACGTAGCCTAAGTTTACATAATATTTGGGTTGAGGTGGGGATATTTACACTTGTAAAAATATATTACTGGTTGGGCGTTTGATTTATATATAAATAGATATATTTTGATATTTATTAAAGAATTTAGTGCTGTAAAAAATCTGGATAAAAAAATAAGGCAGGTTAATAAAAACCTGCCTTAATTATATTAGCTATGGATCATTTGATCAGATCTTGCAGCATTGCCACATAAGGGATTGCACCACCTTTTTCATAGCCGAGTTTTTGAATTACATTGCCAGAGCTATCGGTGAGAAAGAGAGTAGGAAAGCCCTTCACTCCGAATTTCTGAGCCATTTGCATGTTATAGTTTTCTTCACCAGCCGGTAATTTGATTTGTTTGGGGAAATCAAATCTAACTAAGATGAGATTTTCTTTAGCAAATTCTTCAAATTCCTGCTGGTAGAATATCTCATCTCTGATCCTGTGGCACCAGATGCACCAGTCAGAGCCAGTGAAATTTATCAGTATAGACTTGTTTTCTTTTTTGGCGATTTTTTTTGCTAAATCCAGATTTTTCTGCCAGACAAGACCCTGATCATCAGTATAAGTAGAATTTGACTCATCAAATTTAAATTCCAGAGATCCTTTGAGGAATTTTACATATTGAAATGCTCCACCTTCTCTGTATCCTGTCTGTAATGCTACATTTCCATCAGTATCCAGGATCAGCACAGAAGGATAACCCTGAATATTATATTTTTGCTGTTTTTGATTATTATAAGCTTTTTGCTCTTTTGACAGAATATCAGCGCGAGGAAAATCGAGTTTTACCATGATCATATTTTCATTTACATAGTTTTTGAATTCCTGTTGGTCGAAAACTTCAGAAGTGAGTTTATCACACCAGCTACACCAATCTGAGCCGGTAAAAAAGACGAAAACATGTTTATTAGAAGCCTTTGCCTTTTGCAGGGCATCTTCTACGTTCGTGAGCCATTCGATATTATTTGCTGCTAATGAAAGAGAAATAAGCATAAGAATGGCAAGTATTGAGATTTTAAGGCGCATTAAATTTTAACTCCATTATTAATGATTATAGAATTGATTTTAGCGGTTTTTGCCAGCATCAGATATACGCCGCAAAAACGCTCTTCTGCCACGGTAACAGCTTTGGTTAACTTGGCATTATCAAGGTTTTCACCGGTGAAATTGTAAAATAGATCAATCCGGTCATATACCTGGGGGTGTTCAGTTGTCTTATTTGCTTCCACTTCAATTTCAAGTTTGAAATCTTTGATGCGCATTTTTTTTAAGATACCCACTACCCCAAAAGAACTGCAACCAGCTAAAGCAGGCAGTAATAATAACATGGGACCTGGTCCGGTATCATTTCCACCCTTTTCTTTAGTGGTATCGATATTTATTTTGTGACCACCCAGATCAGCTTCGAAACTTACATTACCTTTCCAGGTGATTTTGGCTTTATTTACCACGGGCAATTTCCTTTTCTCTTAATAATTCGTTATATGTTGTGAGATATATCATCACATGGTTAAAGATTTCATCAATATTCTCAGTTGGGAACATTTCGATAAGTTTTTCCTGGATTATCATCAAATCCTGAATTGATTCACTGGCGATTTTTCTACCTTTAGCCGTGATTTTAGCCAACCAGCTTCTACGGTCACGACGAGAGGCAAAGCGTTCTACAAGCCCTTTTTCTACAAGAGTATCAATCAGGCGGGTTATTCTACTATGGGAAACATTTAATTTTTCTGCAATATCATTCATGCAGATGGCGGTATTCAAATCGTGCAGATATTGCAATAGATCACATTCAATCCGACCAAGATTCAGTTGCTTTCTAGTCATGATCTCTCTTTTCTGGCAAAGAGTATTGAGTTCTTTGCTTAACTTTGCGAATTTTACCAGGTTCTTTTCCATAATTCCTCCACGCTATAATTCTAATAGCTTTTTTAATTTCTCTTTATCAAAACCAACAACCGGGCGATTATTCACCCAAGTTTGGGGGACGCCCCTTTGCCCACTTTTTTTAATCATATCACGCAACGCAGAAGCGTCACGCGAAACATCTATCTCTTTGAATCTGATCTGGTTTTGTTTTAGATAATCCTTCATCTTTTTGCACCAACTGCAAGTTGGCGTTGAAAATAAAATCACAGTTTTAGCTTTCATCTACTATCTCCACCTTATACTATTAATTATAGTATAACCATAAAATATTATTTTCCAAAAAATATTCCACATTCCAAAGATTTCTATATTAATTAATAAACACAATACAACTTTTTCATTTTTGAAAATTTTATACAAGATAAAAATAAAATAAGGCAGATAATTTATAAATTATTCTGCCTTATTATTACCTAACCTGAGCGATTCTCATTTGCTAATATCACTAATCTTTTTGGCATCTTGAAGTTGGGGAAAATTTTGAAATACCATGCGGTATTCCTGCAATTTTTCACAACTCAATCTGCTACAGATATTAGCAATCTGAAACAAAACAGAATCGCTCAGATTAGGTATTAGCTAAAATATTATTATTTAATAGTTTCCAGTAATTTTGTGATGATCTTATTAGTATCCAGACCTTCTGCTTCAGCGGCAAAAGAGACTAAGATCCGATGCCTTAAAACTATGTGAGCAACCTGCTTAACATCATCAATAGAAGGAGTGGGTCTTCCCTCCAGAGCAGCCCTTGTTTTGGCAGCAATTATCAGATACTGAGAAGCCCTGGGACCAGCACCCCAGCTAACCCATGTTTTAATAAAATCAGGGCATTCTGCATTAACAGGTCTGGTGGCACGCACTAAGTTAACAGCATATTCCATAACATGGTCACTAACAGGTATTTGTCGGATAAAGTTCTGATAAGTGACAATGTCTTTGGCGTCAATAACCTTTTTAATTCCGGAAATTCTATTAACAGTAGTCTGTTTTACAATGTCTACTTCTTCCTGATGACTTGGATAATCAATAAGAATATTGAACATAAATCTATCAAGTTGAGCTTCCGGGAGTGGATATGTACCTTCCTGCTCAATAGGATTTTGAGTAGCCATCACCAGGAATGGTTTTTCCAGTTCAAAAGTATTATTTCCAGCAGTGACCTGATATTCCTGCATTGCTTCCAGAAGTGAGCTTTGGGTTTTGGGAGGAGTTCTATTGATCTCATCAGCGAGAATGATATTTGCAAATATGGGACCTTTGAGGAACTGGAATTCTCTTTTACCTTCCCCTGATACTTCTGCCAGAATTTCAGTACCGGTAATATCAGAAGGCATCAGATCCGGAGTAAACTGGATACGGCTGAATTTCATATCAGTTGCTTCAGCCAGGGTAGATACCAGCATTGTTTTTGCCAGACCGGGAACACCCTCGATCAGGCAGTGACCTGCAGCAAAGATAGCTGTAAGGAAATTAACAATTACTTCTTCCTGACCTACGATATTTTTTTTGATCTCGTTGACGATTGCATTTCTGACTGCATTCAAGCTTTCTAATGTTTTAGCCTGTTCATTACTCATATAAAATTACCTCGTAATTAATTTCTTTATTTTCTATTGGAGACCAATTGATTAAATCTTAGTTTTAAGGCAAGCAAAGAAATGATTCCACATAAGAAAATCCAGATGGAGGTAATCAGATGAGAGAATATAACTGCTGCACTCGTAAGATTTTTATCTATGCCGAGAGCGATAGAGAAAATTAGTACCCACATAAATTGATTAGACCCGATTTGAGCGGGAGGCGTTGGCAGGATATACGTTAGATTCATCAATGTATAACCGAATAAAATCCTGAAATAAGTGGTTTCTGCCCCGAAAGCTTTGAAAACAAAATAGACATATAGTGCTTCGGAAAATACTGCTGCCAGAGTGATGAGATAAATAAGCATATACGCAAATATTCTTCCTTGCATGATAGCCATACCTGCAATGAAATCAGAGAAGAATTGATGCAGTTTGGGTCGCCAGGAAGCCGGAGCTATTCGTTCTATGCCTATGAGAATATTAAATGCTTTTTGCGGGTGTTTGACTGTGAAGAATACAAACAGCAGAAGTAAGATGAAAATAAGTAGAAGCAGAATAATGATGATCATTAGTAGCCGATTAATTTGCACAGTTAATAAAGGGATCAGAATTATTATCAGCAGAATCGGAAACAGGTCAGTGAGTTTATCAATAAAAATGGAAGGCAAGCTTTTGGAAACAGGAACCTGGTCTTTATTTTTTAAGATAATTGATTTTGCCAATTCTCCAGCTCTGACAGGAATCAGATAGTTTACCAGCATACCTGACATAAATACTTTGAAGGCATAGAAAATACTCATATTATATACAGGCTTGAGAATAATTTTCCAGCGCCAGCTTCGCAGAATATAGGCCAGAATATAAAAGAACGAAAATAGGGGGATCAAACTGAGATCATAATTCCTGAAATACTCGATGAGAATGTTCCAATCTACCATATGCAACCAGATGATTAGAAAGATCAAACCCAGAAGTATGCCCACTATCAGATTAATCCTATTTTTCATAATCCCTTTTACGAGCAATGATATAGCGGTGATGTGACCAGAATTGTTTTATGCACTGAGGAAGTGGTGAATCCTCGATGAACATGAATCTTTTTACTTTATTTTCCAGCTCAGGATCTTCACCAGCATACCATGCCATCATTGACCAGAGCCAGTCAGATTTTTTATTGCTTTCAACCTTGAAACCCAGTTTTCTTTTGAGTTCATCAACCGGCAGACATGTATCAGGCCAGGGCGGAGTATCAAAAACACCTTCTTCCAATATATCAAGACCATAAGTCCGTAATATTTGCTTTATACGGGGCATTTGCACCCAGCGAGTGTCAATATCATTTCCAGTGAAAAATTCTCTATCAAGCAGATACTTGCGTAAAGGATAACCTGGCTGTGATGTATTATTCACCGAGATCATCACTAATTTTTTGGAAAGGTCTATCATCCGGTTAATAATAATATCTGCGTCATGATAAAACCAGAGAGCAGCAAAATTCCAGACCAGATCATAACTTTGCTCAGGTAAGTCTATTCTACCTATTTCTGAATGAGGACAGTAATGAGTATTCAGCTTATGATCAAGCTGCAGCAACTGCCAGTTGTTTTTCACTTTTTCCAGTCGTTCCCAGTTATCATCCACTATCTCCACCTCAGCATTCTGCTGGGCAAAATAAACAGAATTTATCCCATCCACACCCGTCATACCATACATCGGGTATTCCAGGATTCGTTTAATATTGTTAGTTTTCATTAGACGCTTAAAAATATAATTCAGCCTGAAACGCTCATATACTGTCCCCAGCCCCTCATCATATTTCTCGATTAATTCTTTTTGATTTGCTTGATTTTCTTGTACCATTGTACTGTGCTCCTGATTCCTGTTGTGGTTTCTATATTCTTTAGTTTTAAATCCTCATAAGCTGCTTCTACATTATAATACCAGCTTCTGCTGAATAATTGGAAACGACTTGCCCAGGCTTTATTACCAAGCAATCCGGCAATTCTGGCAGCTGTATTAAAATACCAGTTCGGAATAATTAGTCTTTTATCAAAATCCTTTCCTTTTAGCTCCTGACTGATCGTATCTGCCAGAGTTAATAAATCTACTGGATTGCGGTCAGCAATATTATATATCTTGCCTGGCTGATAATCATTTTGCAGCAATTGCTGAACTGCAGAAACGAGCAGATCCACGTTTGCCAGGTGAATACTGGGAGCCTGTTTTGGTAACAGGATTTTATTTTTATCAATCATTTTTATCAGACTGTAAGGGAACCCGAAATCCCCTGTTCCATAGGTGATGGCAGGTCTGATAATTACTGAATTAAGTCCATAAAGCACATATCTATTTACCAGTGATTCAGCCTGGATCTTACTTTGATGATATAGATTATCACCTACCCGTGGAGAGCTTTCCTCAGGAGGTAAACTCACCGGGACACTACCAAATACGCCAACTGAGGAGAAAAACATGAACTTTGACTGATTTTTTATTGCATGCAGTGCTAATTGCTCAGTCGATTGCACATTTGCCTTTAAATAGTCATCAGCATTGTTCTGAGGTCTATTTCTAATTGCTCCAGCGTGGATTATCGCATCATACGTATTTTCTGTGAGTATTTTTTTTAACTTGTTAATATTTCTTAGATCCAGAAGAATTATTTCTGCTTTTTCTGGTAAATTATCCAATCTTTTTTTGTTTGTCTCTGGACGAACAAGAAGGGTAATATCATATTTCTTCATACTGAGCTGCTGCACTATATGACGACCGATAAAACCCGTAGCACCCGTGAGAAGTAATTTTTTATTCATAACCAGTAAAAAAGGTCTTAAGTATTGACCAAATTGATTTAGGTTTGTCCGGCAATCTCCAGTGATTGATCAATTCAATTTTTTCATCTGAAGAGATTCTGGCAGGATTATTTTCAAATAACTCATCAGCGATCTTATCTCCGAAATTGTGGGACACAAGCTGATAGGCACCTGCAAGCACAGATTCCTGATGATCTCCGTGATTATCTGAGGCAATAAAGTGAATATAGCCTTTTTCTAACAGACCAAAAGCAGTGTGTTGGACATTTCTGCCATACATTCCCAGTAAACTGCCGGCATTGATCTGAAGATATATGTCACGATGCAGGAAATCTTCCACAAGATCAGGCTTCCTGATAATATCTGAATAACGCTCTGGATGTGCCATGATCAATTTATATCCTGCTTTCTGCAATTGATAGGTCTGTTCAAATATATCTGCGGGAATTTGCAGCAGCATACTTTCAAAGAGGACATATGAGCTTTCACCTAAAGTAAGTTCCTCAGCCTGGATAGTTTCAGCGGCATGATTATCAATAAAAAACTCGCTTCCCAGCACAAGCTGGATATTTAACCCCAGAGCTTCTACTTCTTTCTTCAAATTATCATAAACCGGCAGGATCACCTCTTTTGTATTATGATATAGATTACGCATAAAATGTGGAGTCAGATATACTTTTTTTACTCCTGCCTGGGTCATAATTCTGAGCTGCTCGATAGTCTGCTGAAGCGAAGAACTGCCATCATCAACTCCTGGCAGCAAATGAGTGTGAATATCTATCATTTTTTTCTACTACTGTGGATTGCCCGGGCAAATTCCCTGATCAGATGGATATCGAAACCCTTTTCCAGAATATTGCCAGTTACCACGAAATCTGCTCCAGCAGCTGCCTTTTGTGCTGCAGTATCAGGATCTTTTATGCCTCCTCCCACTATGAGAGGAATATTAATATCAGATTTTACCAGAGAGATCATGCTGTTTGAGATTGGTTTTTTGGCTCCGCTGCCAGCATCCATATAGATGATCTTCATCCCGATATATTGTGCTGCCAAAGCATGAACCGCAGCAATATCATCTTTGGCATGTGGAATCGGCATACTGTGGCTCATATATTGCACAGATGAATTATTCCCTCCATCAATGAGCAAATATCCGGTACCTATCGCTTCAATTCCATATTTTCTTATCAATGGTGCTGCTCTCACCTGCTCACCGATCAGCATCTGGGCATTTCTTGAGGATACTACAGAAAGCAAAAGCAAAGCGTCAGCATAGGGTGAAACAAAATTGAACAGCCCTGGAAATATTAAAACCGGAATGTTTTTAACCGATTCCTTGATAATTTTCAAATTCTCTTCAAAACTGTCTCGATACATCAGGCTACCGCCCACCAGGATGCCATCTGCCCCATTCTCTTCACTTTTTACAGCATATTCTTTTGCTTCCTCTGCACTCAGATTATCGGGATCTAACAGGCAAAAATAGTTTGCCTGATTACGAGACATTTCAACTAACCGCTTATAAGTATTCATATAAATCTTCCTATAGCAAATATGATCAATAAAACAAGCATATCAAGTTTCATTAATCGGGATATTTTATTATAGATTTCCACCTTGTTTTGTGATGCTATGATCCGGTAAAATATCAATATTGGTAAAATCACAAAGAAAAGTAACAGTATAAATTGAGAATTTGCCAAGCCCTTCAGAATGAATAAATATGTGGTGAACGCAATTATCGCCAGAACAGGGATTAGACAAATACTGACAACTTTCTTTTTTTCCCAGCGAATTGCTATTGTACTTGCTCCTGCAAAACTATCTCCTTTGATATCTTCCAGGTCTTTTACAATCTCTCTCAGGAAAGTATAGAAGAAAGCAAAAAATGCGATTATCAAGCTGTTTTCTATATTCTTCCCAGCTATTCCTCCAAAGATAAAGCAGGAAGCAGATGCATAAGCTACCAGCAGATTACCTACAATAAATTCCCGTTTAAAAAATCTGGCATATAAAAATAGAAACATGGAATTAATGAAGGCTGTTAAAAGACAGATGATACTCCTGGTAAAATAGGAGAATATTATTCCGATCAGGAAAAGAATGATACTGTATATCAGAGCATTATTGCTTTTCATGGAACCTGATGGCAATACTCTATCCGGCTTATTAATTCTATCTATTTCAATATCATAATAATCATTCACAGTATAACCCGCAGCAGCGACAAAAACCCCTGAAAGAACCGCTGAAATAATTTTCCAGATCCCAGAGATCCGGTATTCTGGATACAGAGCACCAAAAGCAATGCACAAACCCACAAATAAAAGATTAAAAGGTCGGATTATTTTTAAATAGCTCAATATTCAATACTTCCTATGGTAAGCGTTCCTTCACCTGGTTGATGTACTCAATCAGAACCTCATTACCTTCCATATTTTTGATGAGATTATAGCAATCACGCAGAAGTTTCTCAGCAGTTTTTTTGGATTTCTCAAGTCCAATCAGGCTGGGATATGTTGCTTTATTACCTCGAGCATCAGAACCTGGTTCTTTACCAAGTACTTCATAGGTTCCCACTTCATCCAGAACATCATCAACTATCTGATAGGCAAGTCCAAGGTTCAAAGCATAATTTCCTAAAGTTATAGTAAGATTTTCCTCTGTGTCATTTAAAACACATGCCATTTCTATAGCTGCCTGAAGCAAGGCACCGGTCTTTTTCATGTGGATATATTTCAAGACATTAATATTTATCTTTTTGTTTTGGGAAATCAGATCCACCGCCTGACCACCAATCATTCCCCGCGTACTAAGCGCTCTTGTGAGCACATCTATGCATTTTACCGCATGAGAACGGTTTTTTATATCAGTCAAGACTTCAAAAGCCTTAGTGATAAGAGCGTCTCCAGCCAAAATTGCAGTTGCAGGAGAATACTTTATATGCACTGATGGCAATCCTCTCCGTTCCAGTGAGTTATCCATACTGGGTAGATCATCATGCACCAGAGATGCGTTATGAACGAGCTCCAAAGCTACTGCTGCGGGTAATACCCTATTCAGTCGATTAAGATTCTTTCTACCCATTAATATCTCATAAGTAGCAAAAAACAATATAGGTCTGAGCCTTTTCCCCCCACTGAACACAGCATAATTCATTGCTTCATTCAGATTCTGAGGATATTCGTCTTTGGCAGGTAAATATTCTCTTAAACCTGCTTCCAACAAGTCTGTCCTGCTTTTAAAATACTCTTGAACTAACAATTTTTACCTCACTTAAATTTTCAATGGTAATGGCACTCGCTTGCCATTTTTCGCAGATTCATACATTGCCAGGATAATCTCAAGTGATTTTCTGCCTTCTCTCCCATCTGTTTCCGGTTCACCAATTCCATGGAGTACATCAATCACATTTTTCAAATATCCCTGATGACCAAAACCATATACACTGGTCGGATTAGTGTCACATTGCTGAATAAGTTTATCATCATCTTCATAATCCTTAAATTCCCAGTGCTCTACTTTATTGACTGCTATACCACCTATTTTCACTGTTCCCTTTTTCCCCATAACTGTGATGGAACCTTCCAGATTCCTGGGAAAAATATTCATCGTTACTTCCACGGTTCCCAGCATCCCATTGCGGAATCGGATGATCCCGGTTCCCATATCCTCTGTTTCAATATTATGATCCAAAGTTGCCGTCATTGCCATCACACTATCAACCGGACCACCCAGCCATTGGATAAGGTCCATGTAATGAGATGCCTGATTCATAAAGGCTCCACCGTCAAATTCCCAGGTTCCCCTCCATTTTGCCTGATCATAATAATGCTGAGGACGCGACCAGCGAACTGTGGCATTTAAACTGAATATCTTCCCAAATCTACCTTTATTTATAGCCTTTCTTAATAATTGAATTGCAGGATTGAGTCTGTTTTGTTTCACTACAAAGAGCTGAACCTGATTAGCATCGCAGGCTTTAACTAATTCATCTGCTGCTGCCAGGCTTATCCCCATTGGCTTCTCTGTTATCACATGAATGCCTTTCTCTGCTGCCTTGATCCCCATCTCAGGATGCATACCACTGGGAGTACAAATCAATATAGCATCAAATTTCTCATCAATCAACATCTTATCGTAACTGGTATATACTGATTTAATCCCATGTTCCCGAGCTGCATCTTGTGCCCTTTGTTCAATAATATCACAACAACTGATAATCTCGGCACCTTCTATTTGCGCAATTGCCGAAAAATGCTTGCTGGATATACGCCCACAACCTACTAATCCTAATTTCTTTGTCTCCATTTAATCAGTTATCCTCCATTTTTTCTACAATAAACACCTTATTTATTATTTATCTTATTGTCAACTCTTTCTTAACCCTAAGTAAACTCTCCGAACTGTTTCCTAATGTTCTTTATCTTCACCGGTTTCTTTTTACTACAATTGTGAATTTTTCATCTCCAATTGTTTTAAGTAATTCATCAGTGATTCAATAATTTCAGGATTATCTCCGAATTTCTGGAAGTCTTTGTTAGAAGCATATTCCAATCTTATCTTTAAATAAAAATGCAACAAAAAATATTAACAACTGATTAATTAACTGGATAGTAATAATTTATCAAGAGAATAAAAATAAAATAAACTTGACAAAGCAGAGCAATGAATTTGTTTTCGTTTCGTGTACGACATAATTGTCGTAATAGAAGAGACAATGGAGGTTTGATGCCCGGAAAGCTCACTAAGGATCTTGTTAGAATAGGTCTTACTGAAGTTGAAGCTAATGCCTATCTTGCTCTTCTTGATCATTATAAAGTGTCTGCCAGGGAATTGTCATTAATTACCGGCATCTTCCGAACGCAGACTTATGACGTGCTAAAAAATCTTATCAAAAAAGGATTGTGCACCGAAGTATTTGATAAAGTGAAAACCTATGTTCCTGTGGACCCTGAACTTGCCTTTGATCCCATAATACGGGATATTGACGAGCAGGCAAAAACAGCTCGGAATCTTACCCGGCAGCTTCACCAGATGTTTTTATCTAACCAGAGTATTGAGCACAGCAATGATAAATTGATTGAGGTCTTAAGATCATCTAGCGCAGTACACAAAAGATTGAAGTCATATCTGGAGACTACAACCAAGGTTATTTTATCCTTTAACAAGCCACCTTACCAGCTCAGGCTGAATGGCGATAAAGGAGATTTGCTTGCCTGTTCTCCGCACGATTCCAGTAAAATTGTGCATAAGTCTATCTTTCAAATAGATAGCACTAATCCCAGGCATTCGCTGGAAGTTGCTCAAAAATTCCAGGCACTTGGTGAAACGGTAAAGCTAGCACGATTTCTGCCCATGAAGATGATGATCTTTGATAATACCAGAGTATTTTATCTTCTGACAGCAGATAATTCAATTTCAGAAAGTGACACCGCTACCTTTATCCGACATCCAGAGATCACACTGACTTTGATAAATTCTTTCTGGGTAGAATGGCAACGCAGCATCACACTGGATGAATTCCAGCAGGAACTGGATAATGAAAAATTAAATCCCTCCTCAAAAGCAAAGAGCGTCCCTTAAACTGCTCCCTCCCATTAGCAGGGGGCGCTCTCCTCTTTTATCTTTGAGGATTAAATATTTTTTTTAGTTTAAATCTCTCTTCTTTTTTGCCTGAACTCATCCGAGTTCAGGCTTTTTTTTATCCTAATTATCTTATCTATATAAAATTAACTAAAAAGCTCTTGACAACTAATCGCCCTCGAGAGAAATAGTTTCTTCGAATAAGGAATTTAGGAGAAAAATTATGACTAAAGCTGATTTAGTAAAGAAAGTTGCTGATGCCACAGGAATTATCCGCAAGGATGTCGCTCTGGCTGTTGATGCATTCCTGGATGCCATTAAAGACTCTATGGAAGAAGGTCACCATATCGAAATTAGAGGTTTTGGTACATTTAAACTTAAAACCCGTAAAGCACGCATGGGCCGCAACCCCAAAACTGATGAAAAAGTTCAGGTTCCCGAAAGAGTAGTTCCTACTTTTAAATTCTCACGTGCTTTCAAAGAAGAAGTAGATTCTTCAAACAAATAATTGGAGGATGAATGCCCTGCGGAAAAAAACGGAAAGGTTATAAGATCAATAACCACAAACGGAAAAAAAGACTGCGTAAGAATCGGCACAAAAAGAAAAAATAATTTCTTGAAATTGCTCTAATTAAGCAAATGGTTATGATGAACCTTCTCGTTTAAGCAGAAGATATTCATTTCAGACCGATAAATTAAGACCCGTTTTTGACGGGTCTTATTTTATTATTTACTGTCAGGTTATTCATCTTTATTTAATATTTATTTCAAACCCTTATTCTGCGTAATTAGACCATATACTGTAATCAATTATTTATTTATTTAACATCTATTAAGTTAATTTAGCAAGCCATGATGAGAACTATTATAGCAGCAAAGTAAAAAAAACTTGACATGATGTCTCCACTTTATTTCATTTGGCACGTGGGTTCTCACCACCCACTGTGGTTTTTTCTTAGCCATATTTTCTTCTGGCGATCCAAATCCAGGATCTCGCCAACGGGCAAAATTGGGTTAGGTGTTGTGCAGCATTCTTCCTTCTGCCGAAAGTCTTGTGTGGGGCTTGACGAATCGGTTTGCAAAAAGCCTGCCCAATTTTTTGCTTTTTTATTCTACCACCTGCAAAATTACATTTCCTTCAGTCAGCTTTTCATCAATAAAATGTATCCGATTTGATTGGCATTAGTTTATAGAGATATTGTTACCTGTATTGAACTGGTAAATTTAAATGTAAATATCTGTCTATTATCTTCTGATAATCCCTGAAATTACTGTTTATAAAGAGGTGTTTTGATCAGAAATACGGCTCCATTATTACTATTAGCAACCGAAATACTCCCCAGGAATTTATGTTCGATGATCATTTTTGCCAGATAAAGACCAATCCCGCTATTTTCATCATTAGATTTGGTTGAGAAGTTAAGTGAGAAGATCTGGTCAATCAGCTCAGGTTTGATCCCACCAGCATTATCAGATATCCTTATCCAGGATAAATTATCCTTAATCTCCTGATGTATTGATACATAAGCCGCATTTTTATCTTTTCCGGCAAAAGCATCAAAAGCATTATTAAGTATTATAAGAATAACCTGCAGCAATTGATTACTGCTGCCTGAGAGAAGGCAATTATCTTTTATTTTGAAATCGAGTTTAATATTTTCATTTATGAAACGATAATCAGTAAATCGAATAGATTTTTCAATCACTTCCCGTACATTAAAAATATCGTATTCCTGCTTTTCCTCAAAGAAAGAGCGGAAATCTTTGATCGTATTATTCATGGAAAAGATCACTTCTTTACCAGAAACTATTTTAGTATGTAGTGAATCCTCATCCAGTTCATCAAATTCCCAGGCATCATAGATTGAATCCAGAATTATGGAAAGTCCATTCAAAGGCTGTCTCCACTGGTGTGCAATTGCAGCTATCATCTGCCCCATCTCTGCCTGCCTGGCATAGATCATCATCAGTTGTTCCTTTTCATTCAGTTTGTCTTGCACTTCCAGAGTCGCTTGATAACGGGCAATTTTTTCTTTTGTAGTTTCATCCATGATTAATTCATGTATTTCATAAGACTTCTTAAGTGTATCATAAGCAAGTTTGCAGTCACCGATTTTGTCGTAACAGGATGCCAGTAATCGCAATATTTTTTCCTGATCGCCCAATTTTTCCTGTTCCTCCGCTGATTCAAGCGCAAATTTCAGATGAGGGATTGCCTCCTTTACTTTCCCGGAACTCTCCAAGACTGCTGCCAGCTGATATTTAACATCAGAATAGCGATTCTCTAACTCAGTATCATTGATCAAATTATTAGCTTTCTCAAAATACTTGATTGCTTTATCATATTCCTGCTTTGAGGAATAGGCATTGCCAATATTGATACAGCATGATATCTTACGGATTAAATTATTACCTTTCTCATATTTCTTTTCCAGTTCTAATCCAATTTTAATGGCTTCATCTATATCACCCACTTCTGAATTCACAGCAATCAGGTTTAGCATCAGTTCCGATTGATCAAAATCATTAGCTTCGGCAATTTTCTGCGCCTGAAGAAAATATTTCAAAGACTGGTCATTCTTTTTTAGATTCCGAAATAGTACTCCAATATTAATTGTCTCATTATAGATGATATTAATGTCATTATATTTATGTGCCAGATCCAGAACTCTCATAAATTCATCTATGCCAGTAGAGAAGTTACCTCTCTCAATATCAATTATTCCCCGAACCTTATGATAATATATTTGATCTGACATATCATTAGTTTCCGGAAGCAGATTTCCGATTTTATCTATATATTCTTTGGCTAAGTCTGTTTTACTCATATGCACCAGGTTAAAGACGTATTCCTTATAAATAGAAATCTTCTGATGTGGATCAGGATATTGTGAAATGTCGATCCTGTTCAGGATATCCAGCGCCTTAGAGGGTGACTGATTTCGGATTTTTTGAGCTTCTGTTAATAACTGGTCATTATTCATAAAATCCCCTTATTCCAGTTCCAGGCTTTTCATCTTGCGATAGAGTGCTTTGCGATTCATTCCCAGATATTCTGCAGCCTTTGTCTTATTCCCCTCAGAATTTATCAGTGCATTATTTATAAGCTGCTTCTCCAGATCCGATACTATATCATAAAAATTACCATCCAGATCAAATATATCTTCTGCCTTTGACCCAGGATGTGCCGACAGCGGATTAGGAATTAGATCCTCTAAAGTCAATTCTCTGCTTTCGCACATCAGAACTGCCCTCTTTAATACATGCTTCAGCTCTCGCACATTGCCCTGCCAGTCATGCTCGCAGATATATTCCAATGCCTCTGGCTTGAATGATCCCACCTGCTTTCCCAGTTCCTGGTTGGCTATTTTCAAAAAATATCTGGCGAACTCAGGTATATCTTCTCTACGTTCCCTCAATGGTGGTAAATGTATCTGAAATTCATTTAACCGATGATAGAGATCAAGCCGGAATTTACCATCCTTAAGAACTTCCTGTAAATTCAAATTTGTAGTTGCTATCACGCGTACGTCCACAGGGATATCCTTGTTGCCACCTACGTGCCTGATCTGACGTTCCTCCAATGCCCGTAAGAGTTTAGCCTGCCCGTCAAATGATAGATTTGTGATCTCATCAAGCATCAATGTCCCGCGATGTGCTGCTTCAAATTTACCCTGACGTGAATGATCTGCACCAGTGAAAGCACCCTTCTCATACCCAAATAATTCGCTTTCGATCAAGTTCTCAGGTATCGCACCACAATCTACTGCCACAAAGGGATAATCCTTCCGCTCGCTGCGTCGGTGGATCAATTGAGCAAAAACCTCTTTACCGGTTCCACTCTCTCCTGTAATTAACACGCTCATCCCGGTTGGTGAAACCAGATCTATAGATTTAATAATATTCTTGATCGCTCTGCTGTCACCTATCACTAGATCGCTTTGGCGATTGGCAAGCTGCTTTTTGAGCTCGCGAACTTCTCTATGCAGCGAATTGGTCTTTAAGGCATTTTTGATGATGATAAATAATTCTTCCAGGTCAAAGGGTTTGGTGATATAATCATGCGCTCCCAGCTTCATTGCCTTCACGCTCTGCTTGATATCTGCTGATGCCGTTAGCATGATCACTATCTGTTCTGGATTCAGCTTCATGATCTCACCCAGTGCACTCAATCCTTCCATTACCGGCATATATATATCCAGAAACACCAGATCTGGGCTTTCTTTCCGAAAAGTTTCCACACCCAGCTTTCCATTTTCTGCTTCAAACACCTCGTATCCCTGTTCCAAAAGGATATCCCGCAGTGTCTCCCTTGCTTCCACCTTATCTTCGCAGATCAGGATTTTTGCCATATATACCCCTTAAATATAAGACTTCAATCAAAAATTATATCTTCACCTTTTTTAAAAATACTCTAACTTTCAGGATTTAGACAATTCATCCATCCATATTTCTTAATTCACTCTCAGAATTCTTGCCTAAACACCCATTACTTGCAATTTCTGACTCTTTTCCCTCTTTACCTTTCTATAAATTAACATTATATTTATAAGTCAAGGAAAATCAGTTTCCTGGCAATTCTGCAGAAAATATCCGACTATTTTTTTTAAATTATTAATTCTTCTAACTCAGTAACTAAGAGGAAACAACTAACGTTCCCTACGAAAAATAATGAATTTCTACAAATTTATCCCAAAGACATCTATATATTATGTAAACTTGTGACCTGCGACCATAACTATATATAATTATTTATTTTAGACCTTTCACATGTCCTAAAGTAGTATTTAAGAGGAACAACAAAGCACATAGTGACATTTTTTTGTTAGATAGTGCTATGTTGTTACACCTGTTTAGCAGTTATATATCTGAAAATATCTGATAAATTTCTGAAAAACAGATTGAAGTTATCAGATTTGTTTAGAATTAAATTAATATAATTAGCTTTGCTCCTTTTTTAAGGTCCTTGATTTTTTTTGAGCAAGACATCATTATCAATGATGCATTTTCTACTTGATCATATCATTTTAGGGATTAGTAAAACTGAAATAATTATAGCTATCAGCAATATATTTTTTGCCCTCCGCAGAAATTAGTGGGTAAACAGTAAAACAAAGGTCATCAGAATAGCTGAAAATTAACAAAAGGAGTTTCAGTTACAAATTATGGGATATGGGTGTATAAGAAAATCATGTTTTGGGGTAAAAATGGTGATACAATTGAGAAATTGCTGAAAATGTTTTTTTTCAGTAGAAACGTTACGGCAATATATGAATATAATTATGATATTTTATATGGTAAAGATGAATATTGATACACTTGTAACCCATATGGAATCCACAGGGATGGTACAGGGAGAATAATTGGGACAGAGAAAGTAGTTAAATAATGACATTTAAAATCTTTATGATTAAAAGCATCTAAAATGAGATAAAATGCGAATAATGTAACATATGGACTAAAATATATAATGAGATAAATTGAAAGGACAGGAAGTAAACAAGTGTATGGTGATTTGATCAATTGTCGAGTATTTACTATGCGAAAGAGAAATTACTAAATTTAGTCTTTGTGACAATTTTGAAGTCTGCCGTTAATTTCTATGGAGAGCCATTTTTTTTAGAGAAAGTGGCATTAAACTCTTTGCTGAGAAGCAAGAATCAAACACAAAAAAGGTTTACATTATATATCGATCAATTTAGTTGCTTCATATAGGATGAAATTTACAGTTGAAGAGAAATCTAAACAACCAACAAGGGAATTATTGTTTGATGATAATTATCAAGCAGAGATTATGTTTTTCCATAATAAAAGAACCCATTCCGTTAACTTACTTTTAACCTTCTGGCAATATAGGGACAACAAAGGGGTAAGAAGTAAGCAAGGCAAGGCTGAACGGCATAACACATAGATGTCATGCCGTGCCTCCTTGCCTTACTCGGGTGTTGCCCTCTTGTTACCAGTCAAGTCCCAAATGTTGGTGTAAATGTATTTGTTTATTTTGTTCTATTATAGCGGAATTTTGCCAGTTCAGAAATGAAGGCAAAAACATACAAGATTCCACTGAAAAACTTACGATTATTAGCTT
>JAVCDJ010000204.1 GCA_030765845.1 Candidatus Stygibacter australis | reverse complement strand
CAGCCTATCCGTAATGAACAGAGAGCTAATTTCATGGTGCGGGATCTTAATCCTGGAGATGAACTTACAGTCATAGCCTATTGTAATTTATTTGGCAAAATTGAACGCACAATAACTATTACCGAGGAAAACTGGCAGGATAACACCCCAGAATAAGACAATCGTTCTCAATCCGCAACTAATGATTACACACAATAGTTACACCCCTGTAAAGGTATCAAACTGTTAACTTTGTTTACTCATGTATATTTTTGGGACAGGTACATAAAAAAGTCGGACCTGCCTGAGGGAGGTAGGCAGGTCCTTGGGTGTATGAGGAGGGGTTCTTTAGTTTAATACACTGGAATAAATCGCCATTTCTGGTTCATGTTCCCAGTATAATCTTTTGCCATTATCTGATCTTTATGATCTGCTTCAGTGTCGCTGGTCAAAGCTCTGCCGTTATATTCAGAAACAATATAAAACAAGTCATCATCTGAGGTAGAAATAATTCGCCAGTGATCAGTAGTGCCATTTAATTCACCACCGATCCTCAGATGATTATCTTTGCCAGCCGGATCAGGAATAATATGCAGGTGCAGATTATGTTGCGCCTTCACGATATAATAGGAATCCTCGCTTGCCTGCACAAGATAAAATCTTTGAGCAAAAGAGTTATTAGGTTTCCATAATTGCAGGTATCTATCAATATCATTATTAGAAAGATCAAGGTTGTAAATCCCGCAATCAGCGCAATTTAGATAGTAAGCAGTGTTAGACATCAGCTCAGGGCAATCCACGATGGGATTTACCTGTGCTGCATCCAATCTGGTTTTCTGCGGTACTGCCGCTGCCAGATGGAAGGTGATGATCATAACTGTCACCACTGTTAACACTTTTCGTATCATACTATCTCCTTTATATACCATTTAAGCATTTAATGTTCCATACTATAGCAATATTTATTTTTAATAAAAACTTGCTAAAACCTTGCGGATGGTTGAAAACCTCCGCAATGGTTGACCGTTATGGGCAAGATATTTATAAGGAAAATGGAAGGGATTAAGCTTGATCAACCATTGCGGAGGTTTTCAACCATTCGCAAGGTTTGGCTGGGAGATGCGTAAATAAAAAAAGAGAACTTGACGTGGATTCACTATAACCCATAATCAATTCAATAAAATTACAGGATAAAATAGATGAAAAAGAATCTAATTGCTGATTTGCATATTCACTCTCATTTTTCAAGGGCTACAAGCAAAGACCTTACCCCTGAATACCTTGACTGGTGGGCGAGACGGAAAGGCATAAATATTATTGGCTCTGGTGACATATCCCATCCTGGCTGGCTGGCTGAACTGGAAGACAAACTGCAGGAATCTGAACCGGGATTATATCAGCTTAAACCTGATCTCCGTCTCCCGGTAGAGGATGCTTTCAGAAGTTCAGAAGTCAGATTCATTCTCACCGGAGAGATCAGCTCCATCTATAAGCATAAAGACAAAACTCGTAAGATCCATAATATCTTTATATTACCGGATTTTGCAACAGCAGCACGTTTTCAGGCTAATCTGGAAAAACGTAAAGTAAATATCCGCTCTGATGGTCGCCCTATCTGTGGGCTTAGTGCTCATGATCTGCTGGAACTAGCTTTGGAAACTGATGAGCGCATTTTCTGCATTCCTGCTCATATCTGGACTCCCTGGTTCTCACTTTTTGGAGCAAAATCAGGTTATGATGATATTTCTGAATGCTTTGAAGATCTCACGGATCAGATAACTACTCTGGAAACCGGACTCTCAGCGGATGTGCCCATGATACGGCATATTTCTGCCCTTGATAAATATTCTCTGATCTCGTCTTCTGATGCGCATAGTCCTGGTAAACTGGGCAGAAATGCTACACGTATATATGCTGATTTAACCTGGAATGGAATAATCAAAGCTCTAAAGGATGGTGATCTGGAAACTATTGATATGCATCCCCAGGCAGGCAAATATCACTATGATGGGCATCGAAAATGCCATATCTGCTGGCATCCTGCCGAAACTGCTAAACACAATGGCATCTGCCCCATCTGCGGCAAACCTGTAACTATTGGCGTCCTGAACCGCGCATTTCAGCTTGCTGACCGCAGTGAATTACCTCCTGATCTAAAGCGAAACTGGCAATATATCATGCCGTTGCCAGAGATCATCAGCCGCATCGTAAAAACTGGTGTAACCAGTAAAAGAGTGATCAATAGATATAATCAAACCATGAACAAAGGACTCACCGAAATGCAGATTCTCCTCAGTAAGCCAGAAGATATTGAAGAAAAATTAGCTGATAAAGAAATAATTGAATTCATCCGACACTTCCATTCAGATAAGCTGCAAATCCAACCCGGATATGACGGTGAATACGGAAGAATCAGTCTTTCTTAGCTGAAAGACTGATGACTTCGGGACGGTGCGACTGTTGGACTTCGGGACATAAAAACTAACAAAACTAACTAATTTTTACCACAGAGCCACAGAGAACACTGAGCAATGTAATGTAAGATTTTTTAGCAACGAACAAAACTAACAAAACGAACTATTTTGATTTACATATCCCTTCAAAGTTAGGTGATAAGTTGGGTGAAGAGTTGGGTGATAAGTTGGGCAAAAATGAGATAAAGATACTAAAGATTATTTCTCAAGATAATCAATCAACTATTAAGACATTGTAAGGGGAAATGGGATTGAGTGATACTGGGTTATCAGACAGGTGGTCAAAAGGGTGGTCAGAAGGTATATTTTCATGTGTATTAAGGAAAAAACAGTTCAGGCTTTAGGTGATTTTAGTAAGAAAAACTTGTTATGCTCCACCCAAATTATTACCCTGAAGGGGTTAACTTGAAGTGTCCTCAAAAATCGGACAGTTGAAATTACTTGCATCAGATGGGAAAATAATAAATTCTTCTCTTACATTACATCTTTTCGTGTCATTTCGTGGCTTTCGTGGTTAAAAAATCTTACATTACATTCTCTGTGTTCTCAGTGACCTCTGTGGTAAAAGTCTTACATTACATTTAATTTTATATTTTACATTATTCTCGTCCTTTCGCCCTTTCACCCTTTCGCATTTTCACCCCTTCCTCCCTCCCTCATGAAGTCAAGCAGTCATGAAGTCAATCCCTCATTCCCTCTCTCCCTCATGAAGTCAAGCAGTCTAGCAGTCATATTCAGGGAGAAGCCTTCACCGAAAAAACTCTTGCCAAAAAATTAATTAATTCAATCTTGTGACATATGATATAAATGGTGTAAGAAATTTATTAGGATAGAGGAGATTTTTTAAAAACAATGAATTTGACTGAAATTGATAATATCTTAAGGACTTATAATGGCATTTTGTGAGAAACTGGTAAACAGGTCAGAAGTAAAGATAGCTGATTTGGAGGAATTATGAATAATCAGATAAATATTTATTGTGATGAAAGTTGTCATCTGGAGAACGACGGAAATAAAGTCATGACATTAGGGGCTATCTGGTGTGATAGGAATAAAGTGTCGGAAATAAACAGGGAAATCAGAGGTTTCAAAGTAAAGCATAGTATCAATAAGTTTGCTGAGATAAAATGGGTAAAAGTTAGTCCTTCCAAAAAGGAATTTTACATTGACCTGATCAATTATTTCTTTAATAAACAGGAATTACATTTTCGGGTGTTGGTTGTACCCGATAAGACAAAATTGGATCATCGCTATTATAACCAGACACATGACGATTTTTATTATAAAATGTATTTCAACTTGATCAAAGTAATTTGGCAACCCCATGTATCATATAATGTCTTTCTTGATATAAAAGATACTAAGGGGGGATATAAGATTAAAAAATTGCATGAAATTCTTTGCAGTCATCATTATGATTACAGGCAAGAGATCATTAATCAGGTTCAACAGGTAAGATCGCATGAAGTGGAGTTGATCCAATTAACAGATCTTTTACTGGGAGCAGTCACTTATGCGAATAGAAATTTAGAAGAGAGTAAAACAAAGCTGGAACTGATAGAACTTATTCGGCAAAGATCAGAATTAACTTTGTTAAAAAAGAGTTATCTTTCAGAGACTAAATTTAATGTGTTTATCTGGGAGCCAAATTATGGCATATAATGGGATTGAGTGGTTGCCGGAATTGCTATTGATTTCGGATTATAATAATGATTGGGAAGAATACATACAAATACTATACCAATATTTTAGTGAAGATTTTATTCATCATAAGCCTATCATCAATGGATATGAACTTCGTTTGAAAAGGTACCCTCTTAAGCAAGGAAAGGAAGCAACTTTCTGGCATTTAATTACGAGAGGAAAGGATGAGAGTACCCGTTTACCTGATATCGATAGATGTGAAAGAATCAGGTGGCCTAAACCGATAATACTAAATCTTTCTGAAAATGATATCAAGGCATTTAGCAGAAATATAAAAGGTGAAAACAGGATTCATCTATGGTTGGAGTCATTAGATTACGTGGTTGTAATTGCTGAAAGATATGATTCAACAAAGAATGAATATTATTATTTGCCCTGGACTGCCTTCTGTATTGATGAAAATCATACAAGGCGGAAATTTGAAAAGTATTATAATGCTCATAAAAAGGCTAATGCCGCTCTATTCGGAACGGCATCGTAACTCTTTCCACAACCTTGGTAGATGAGCTGTGTCTTTTTTATTATTTTTAAGAATATAGTCAAGAAAATTGACATATATATGTCATTATTAGTTTAATCAGCATGTAAAATTGAAGAATATCAGGACTGGACAAGTGGTTTCAATACAAAAGGAACGGATAAGGAGAAGTAGAAGATGGAAGAAATAGAGAAAACTGATAAGATCGCTGTATTTAAGGGTAGGAATATCCGGAAGGTTATTTTTGAAAATGAATGGTGGTTTAGTGTTGTTGATATCTGTAGTGTACTTGTAGAAAGTGCAGATGCTGGAGCGTACTGGCGTAAACTTAAGCAGAGGTTAAAAAAAGAAGGCAGTGAAGCCGTGACAGCTTGTCACAGGTTGAAGTTACTTGCATCAGATGGGAAAATGAGAATTACTGGAAAAATTACATAAAAAGTATATAAAAGGCTAATGCCGCTCTTTAATGAACGGCATCGTTACTCTTTCCACAACCTTGGTAGATGAGCTGACTGGAAAATGAATCTTGAAAGATATATGTCAATATAAATTCTTCTCTTACATTACATTTTTCGCGTAATTTAGTGTTTTTAGCGGTTAAAAGTCTTATATTACATTGATCCGTGTTTGTCCGTGTAATCCGTGGCTAAAGGTCTTACATTACATTCTCTATGTTCTCTGTGGTGGAAATTCTTACATTACATTTAATTTTACATTCTTGTCAGCCTATGGCTGATTACATTTCCCGTCTTCCATCTCCCGTCTCACGAAATATTCACCCTTTCACCTCTTCACCTTTTCGCACCCTCGTTTTCCAGAGAAACCTGTTCCGAAAAAACCCTTGCGAAGAAATTAGTTACTTTTTTTTGTTCAGAGTTTATATTACATAGTGACGAGGAGGAAATGATCTCTTGATCTCACTGAAGTAAATTCCTTGATCCCCCTAAATTTTAAATAAGGAGCGTAAAATGTTTGAGCCCTATGCTGTGTTAAGTCAATTGAGTGAATTGGTTGGAAATGCCAGAGAAGATGGTTTTTCAACCAGTGAAACAGGCAATTTGTGTAAAAGATTTTGTCTTTTTAAAGAAATTGAGGAATATGAGCTCTCTCCTGAAGATGTGTCAATATTGGCGATTGTCTGGTCAATGACTTTTGCTGAGGAATCAAAGATCAGTTCGCTTGAGGTCATGCGAAATCTTAAACTG
>JAVCDJ010000203.1 GCA_030765845.1 Candidatus Stygibacter australis | reverse complement strand
GATGGGATAGGCAGTAAAATATTTATGGATAGCATTATTGGTTATTTTCAAAAAAGAGCCTTAAACACTGATTCCCTTTTAGACCTTAACCAGGTGATATATCGTCATTTCATGCAGATTCAGCGTGATTTTGACCTGCTGATTACTGTAAATTACAATTTGGATGATATTTCTGAACATCAGCAGAATATAAAAGACAGCTTCAATGAAATTAGAATTGTCCTTAATAATATTGAGTACGGCGGGTCTTATGACTATAATTATTTTGATGATTTCTCTATCTATTCTGCAGGAACAAAACTAATTCATTATACTCAGATAGAGAATTTTAATACAAGTAAATACATTAACGTGTTCACCGGATCTTTGATCAGAATGGAAGATATCTGTAATGATCTGGATAAAATTCTTGAACAACAAGATCAGGCAGCATCTGCTTCAGTTCTCCAGGATTTTGCCAAAGAAGTGAACGGAATTGTCGAGACCAGTAATAATGCTGTCCTTAATTTTCATAAAGATATTATGACTTATCAATATCATATCAGTCAGACCAAGATGGCTCAACTCGATAAATACAACCTGATCAGGTATGTGGGACTTCTAGTTATTGGTTTGATCAGTTTAATTGTCTTTATCACTACTTTTCTGCAAATCAGCAATATCATTGAAGAGCGAAATAAGACAATGATTGATCTTGATAAAGTTAACCGTTCTCTTCTCAAAGAGCTTGAAGTAGCCGAAAACGTTCAGGCATATTTGAAACCTCAGTGGCTGGTGCTCGATGAAAACCTGATTTTTTCCGCTACATATACTCCTTCAAAAAAAATCGGTGGAGATTTCTCTGATACCATTACTATCTCAGAAGATAAATACGTTACTTATGTGGGTGACATCTCCAGTCATGGAGTGCAGGCAGCATTGATCATGAGTGCCGTGAAAGCTACTATTAATATGGTGATTGAATCCGAAAAAGATAATCTTCAACCACATTATATCATCAGGCGGATCAATAATATTATCAGTAAAGAACTTTTCCCCAACAATTATCTCACCTTGCTGATCTGTCTTATTGATGTTAAAGAAAGAATTGTCACTTACTATAATGCCGGTCAGCCTCCGATAATTACTTTTAATAAGGCGACCAGGGAAACAAACATTATTTATGAAAAAGGTTCTGTCCCCATTGGCTGGCGTTCTGACTACGCATATTCCGAGGAAGAAGAAAATACTATTGAGCTAACTGATGATACTATTATCTTTCTCTTTTCTGATGGAATTTATCAGTGTCGAAACAGTAATAATGAGCAGCTTGATCTGGAATCATTTTCCAGCTTTATTGCTGATAATTTTGATGAAGAAAGACAGGTTATTCTTAGTCACATGCTCAAAAACAGTCTCATTGAAAAAGGTTATACTATCAGTTCGGATGACTTCACGCTGGTAAGTTTCTGGCACAGGAAAAAAGAAGATTCTCCTTCAAGTCAGCTTACACTTATGAGATCATTACTCACAAACACAAAGGATATCGGTACTTTCAGTGAGCAATTCGTGCTCAAAAATCAGATTGAAAACTTCGAGCTTGCCATGCAGGTGGAATTGATCGTTAATGAGTTTCTTAATAACATCATTGTCCATGGACTCCGCAGCAAATCTGATACTGTTATCCTGTTCAAAATGGAACTGGCTGACGAACTGATCCTCACTTTCTGGGATAAAGGTATCACATGGGATATTCCTAATAAACTTCCCGGAGAAGACCCATTTGCCAATAAAGATGATTGGGATACATCTGGTCGCGGTATCCCCATCATTTATTCACTTACTTCAAAGGTATTCCGCAAAAGACTTGATGAGGTGAATGAAACTGTGATGTATATTCCTCTCAGTGGCAATATGGAGCAATTCTACGATTGATCAGCTGCTCCAGAATTTACGGTCAAGACTTCTATACTGAATAGCTTCAGCTACATGGTTTGCTTCAATATTATGCGAACCTTCCAGGTCTGCTATCGTCCGTGCCACCTTTTTTATCCTGTCAAATGCCCTCGCAGAGAGTCCCATACGCTCCATTGCTGTTTTCACAAGCTCCTGACAGTCTGGATTTAATTTGCAATATTTCCTGATCAATTTAGGGTTCATCTGGGAATTGCTATAGATATTTTCTGCTTGAAACCTGGTTAATTGCAGCTGACGTGAAAGATTTACCCGTTTCTTGATAATCTCTGATTTCTCTCCATCCGGTAAAGAACTAAGATCCTTATATCTCACTGCCGGAACTTCTACATGAATATCTATCCTATCTAATAAAGGTCCTGATATTTTTGCCCGGTAGCGCTGGATATTTGCTACTGAACAACTGCAACTATGTCCTTCTATTGAGCTGCCATAATATCCGCAGGGACAAGGGTTCATTGATGCCACAAGCATAAATTTTGCTGGAAATTCCAGGCTTTGAGTTGCTCTTGAAATTGTTACCACCTCATCTTCCAGCGGCTGACGCAATACTTCCAGCACAGACTTCTTGAATTCCGGTAATTCATCCAGAAAAAGTACTCCATTATGCGCCAGTGATACCTCTCCCGGCTTTGGATAGCTGCCACCTCCTATCAAAGCGATATCACTGATAGTGTGGTGAGGAGATCTATAAGGTCTTCGCCTGATGATACCAGTTTTACTATCAACCAGACCACTCACGGAGTGGATCTTGGTTGTTTCCAGAGCTTCATTAATAGTCAGATCAGGCAGTATGGTGGGAAAGCACTTTGCCAGCATGGTTTTTCCTGAACCCGGAGGTCCTATCATCAAAATATTGTGCCCTCCTGCTGCTGCCACCTCCAGAGCTCGTTTTACATGATATTGACCCTTCACGTCATACATATCAAGAATATTTTCTGATTCCTCTGCAAATATCTTATCACGATCTATCTGATAGGGTTCTATTTCTATTTTACCTTCCAGAAATTCCGTTACCTCTCGCAAATGAGTTCCCGGATAAACGCGCAGCCCATCTATTATTGCTGCTTCTCTGGCATTTTCCCAGGGCACTATGATACCTTCCACCTTATCTGCAAAACATGCAGTGGCAATGGATAACACTCCCCGTACTGCCCTTAGCTCCCCATCAAGTGACAGCTCTCCCACCAGCACATATACCCCTTTGCGCGAGATCCTTATCTGATGCTCAGCCAATAATACTGATACGGCTATAGGCAGGTCTAATGAAACACCTTCCTTCTTCACATCTGCCGGTGCCAGATTCACTGTGTAATTATGAGAACCAAATCTGAACCCTGAATTTTTGATTGCTGACCAGACGCGGTCTTTACTTTCCTTGATGGAATTGGAAGGTAAACCTACTATGCTGAATTTATTGGTCCCTCCCTTAATATCAGCTTCCACCACTACCGGTTTGGCATTTATGCCCTGGATAGCATAAGACACTGTTTTTCCATACATATTAGCTCCTATCTTTTTACTACTACCGTCTTTTTCTCTACTTTTATATTACCTGCTGCTGAAGTCTCAAAAAGGATTATGTAAATTCCCATTTTTACGATTTTACCTGCTTCATTTCTTCCGTCCCAGATGTAATACCCATTGGCTCCCTGGTATTCATGATCAACTAATTTACATATCTTTCGCCCTTTCAGATCATAGATAGCTATTCTCACCAGATTAAGATTCTCGCTGTTTTGATAACTGATCACTGTATGTTCACCATCCCTCGGACAAAATACCTCTGGAGTGATAGTCAATTTCGATCCTGTCACTGGTAATTCTGTATAAATGCTGTTTGCTTCTCCGGGAGTGCATTCTGACACACTGCGGCTCCAGTTGTCTTCACTCGCCGGTAAAAGCGGATTTACCCGTTCAATGGATACTCCCTGAATTGACTGGTTCCAGTCTGGATCATAGCTGAATAATTCTATTATATTGCCATACATATCTTTTATACCTATCTCACAGCCACTATCAGTTAGCCTCTTCAATCCCTCAGATATTTCCAGATCCTCTCCATATAATCCCCACATCTCCTCCACATCAGATTCTGATCCGGTTACAATTACATATTCTCCCGCAGCAGCGATCTCACAGCTGTCATCATCCACTATTACCCATAAATTATCTGCCATGCCATATCCCACATTCCTCTTAAGTTCCAGCCATTCCGGCTCCCCGGCTTTCGGGTGATACATGATCTCATTGATCACCCAGCCCAGACTACCCTGATTAAAATAATTCACTACTACATTATTGCTCAGATCTGTATCGCCCTCTACCTCCAGCTGATAGGTGTATTCATAAAACCCACTGCCCGGCAGTTCTGTGTTTATTACAATTTCCAAACTGTCAGAATCAATTATTATATTCTCTGAATAGCTTCCATAATTTCCGCCTGAAAACACCTGCCAGCTTATCACCAGCTCAGCATCATCCACTTGTTCAATTCCCGCACTGGTCACCAGCAGATGATGCTCCAGATATTCTTCCTGCAGATTAACCCCCTTCAAATCCAGCGCCAGATCGATCATTCCCTGCATCAGACTGTTAGCATATCCCGCAGTTTGACCAGATTCACTAATGCAATGCCCCCAGTCGCTATCATCTGATAGAGGATTGATCCTTTCCCAGCTTATTCCCTCTTCATTTCCTGCTAGGGCACCATATTCCACCATATCCAGCAGCGTTCCCCACTCATCTTCCAGATATAGTATATCTCCTTCATTATTCATTCCAGGCAATTGTTCACTCTCTATCACCTGACTTGCAGTAAGTCCATAATTAGCTATCAAACTTTCCGGCTCATCACATATCACCAGAAATCCTTCCCCCAGATCAGCAGCAGCAAAACTCCCTGTATTGCCCACAGCATCACGAATATACAAGTTATCCACAAAGTTATCCACATAGTTATCAACAATTATCTCCACCCATTCACAGTCATTTCCTAAAGGCTTGATCATCAATTCATTATACCACAAGGGACTCATTTCAATAAGGATCGAGCATCCTGATATATTGTTTTCCAAGTTATTGTCATATATGGAGTTAATGATTAATTCTGTCTGAGAGTATCCAGCTACTGATTCGCCTAATTCATAACTGTATTCCAGACTCTCATTTCCTGATATTTCGTTTATCGGCAAACTCTCAAATGGTTGATTATTAAAGTAAATATCAAGGCTGCCTACAGAGTTATCCACACCCCCTGTGGATAGATTATGGACCACTGTGTATAAGCAAATATTGCCATCAATTAACGTTAACTCCGCCTCGCTGATCTCCAGATCAATGCTGATTATATTAGCTGTCCCGGGACTAAGATTTTCACATTCCTGCCAGTCACTTCCCTGATTGCTGTCATATCCATTGGGGATTCTACCCAGCGAATGTCCTGCTGTCACATCTGGAGCAAAACTGACCCCGGCAAACCCCGTATCATCGATAAGCTCATTAGAATTTGGTGAATCATAAAGAACTGTATCTGTCCAGGGACCGAAACCAGATACCAACCTTACCCCATCCGTAGTGCTACCTCCGTTTTGAAAAACCAGTTCAGCGTAAATATCTGCACCCGGCACATTAGATTCACCAATAAGTAAATATCCATTTCCTTCGATTATGATAAACGGAAGAAACAAAACAGTTTCAAACTCACTCCCTCCCTTTTCGATTCTCCAATACTCAAGATTGATCGCTTCACTGCTGGTATTATATAATTCCACCCATTCCTCACCATCATCACCACCTGGATGATCATAATACAGCTCATTTATCACTACCTGGCAAAATAGTACATTTATTGCATTTAAAAAAATAACAGTCAGCACACATCGTAATAACATTTTTCCCTTCGTTTAATCGTTTATTTTTAATACTCTTTATAAATTAGATTTATGTGTGATAATTAGTCAAGTATAATCTTATCCATCAGCTTTTTTAAGTCTTCCTACACCGTCCACCCTGTCCATTCCGTCCACAAAACAAAGAAGATCATTAACCACTAATGTCACTAAGTTATATGTGCACCGCCGGGTATTTCCAGGTGGGGCGCAGATAACGACCGCTACCAACAAATCCCTGAAAAAGAAGAAGGTAATAATATGAATTGCTGCTGATAACTGCACGTAGTTCTCGCCCCACTTCCGGAGTACCGTTAGCTGTGCAAGTTCTTCTTTTACTTTTTCTGATGCTTAACGTAAGTTTTATACTAATTATGAACCTACTTAATGCTTAACTGGATGACAGTGATTTCTTATAATAACAAATATAAAAAACATGAGCAATAAAACAACATCAAAAATATTGTCCCGAGACATCCTGCTTTGGGCTTGGCAGGAGTTTGAATTGAGGGGATAGTATCTTCACTGGTCCTATTTGCCTGCAGCCACTCCATCAATTTTATTATGACTTCAGAATCCGGTATAATCTTTAATGCTTTTGTGCCAAATTCCTTTGCCTGATCATATTCATTAAGTCTAAAATAACCCAATAATAGAGCTCGATAAGCTGAAAATAATATATCATCAGATGGATTGGATTTCTTTTCTTCAATAGCCAGCAATTTTCTGCCAAATTTTACGGCATTTTTAGCTTCTGGCGAAAAATCCTTCAACTTCAAGGCAATTCCGCTATATACAATACAAGCAACAAGTAAAAACTCAGGATCACTGCACTCAGGATCAATTTTCAATATCTTTTCTAAATGGAAAATTATCTCTTCGAATTCATCGTCCCTGGCACACATTTCTGTAGCACGAGCTATATTTTCTCTAAGCTCTTTATTTTCCGGCAGAAAATGTGAATCACCCGCACTATCCGGTATTTTTTCACTTCGGATATCATTCCCGGTTTCTTTGATGAGTTCAATCCGGCTTCTTACGTCATTCAGTTTGGGATCTATCTGTAAAACTGTCTCCAATTCTTTTATAGCGAGGTCATGTTCTTCGATTGCTTCATAAGACATTCCAAGATTATAGTGTACGCCTATATGATCAGGGCGGAATTTAATTGATTTGATATACCACTTGATGGCATCCTCAAATCTGTCTGTTTCCCGGAAAATATTCCCTAAATTATAAGTGACCGAACCCAGTGTTTCCGGATCTGAAGTTTCGTTTAAAGCTTTTTCTAAACAGAATATGGCATCTTCAAATCTGCCAAGGTGCTTTAAGGCAGTTGCTAATGACGTTAGAACATTGGGCGCATTAGAGACCGCCTGTGCCTTGGATAGATGATTGAAGGCACTTTCATAATCTTTTTCCAGCAGAGCCTTATTACCCTTTTCGAGCAAAGTATCTACATCAAACATCATATCGATCTCTATTAAAAGTTGAGCTGCTGCTTCATTTCCCTTATTTTTAGCGAATTGCAGATCTGTTTTTGCTTTTATGACATCACTTTCTTTAAGATAGGAGGAACCCCGGATTATATAGGACTCAATATCATTATGATCAAGCTCAATTGATTTAGTAGAGTCCTTAATTGCATCTATAGATCTATCAATCTGAAAATATAAGGAAGCTCTCTTTTTATAAGGTTCTGCGTCATCAGGCGTTAGCTTTATCACGGTTGACCAGTCATCTATTGATTTATCAATCTGGTTAAGATGAAAGTAAGCAATGGCTCTTCCTCTAAATGCTTTGGGATCTTCCGGATTTATTTCCATAGCTTTTGTGAAATCTTCAACAGCTTCCGAATATCTCTCTAAATAATTGAATGCTGACCCGCGATTCAAATGGGCAAAATACAGGATGCCAGGATCAGATTCAAGTTTAATTACCTTGCTATAATCTCTTGATGACTGCTCAAACATTTCTTTGGTATCGTATGCAGATGCTCTTAACAAATAGGCATAAGCATCTTGTTTAATTTCTAGCCCAGCACTAAAATCACTGATAGCATTATCAATATCACCCGAAGACATATACAAATGTGCTCTTTGAAAATATGCTTTGTAAAATCCTGGATCCAAAGATATTATTTCATTAAAAATCGCAATAGCTTCCTCTGTTTGATCTTCCTCAACCAGCTTGCTTCCTTTTTCATACAAAGATTTAATCTTATCGGTATTTTCCATTCAATCTCCCTAAATTGGTTATTTTATCAGTAACAAAATAGTTGCTGCCCCTAATTGCGGGTCAGCAGCATCCATATGAGCTAAGTGATTTCTATTTGTATCATATATATCTTTTCCAACTATAACCCCAACCTTACTTGCACCAAACAGGCTCCCGAAGGTTGTATAGACGTAATTTCCTGAAACATAACCAAGTTTTGTTTTACCAAATAATACACCTATTGAGTAAATATCATTGCCTTTTATCTCCCCTATTTTGCGCCCCTGACCAAATAATCCACCGGATATGAAGACATCATTATCTTTCCTGAAACCCAGATGACCACCAAACGGTTTATAAACATTTATCATTTAAACAATCCTATTTGACTTAATTCACTATTATGATTATTCGCTAAATCCTCTCCAGAGAAAGGTCAATTCGTGCCTTGTCTGCTTATTCTACGAAATCATTTTCTGCTCTTTTTGTGGAGATATCTTCTTGAAAATAGTCACATAATTTACAACAATAATATTTATTATTATCAATACATATAGCATTTTATTCTCCTTATTTATTATACAAAAAAGCTTCAGCTTTATTCATAGCTTCACCGGCAGAATAAGCTTTTCCTACGCTTGTCCAGCCAGCATAAGACACATAAGTATCCTTGCTTGCTGAATCCCATTTCACTTCATAAGACTTATAACTTCCGGATTTTACTCTCCCAATAACTGTAGCTGACATCATTCCCTCCTATTTGTTTTTTATTTGATCTGTTATTTCCTGCCAAACACCTTTTATGATTTTCTGCCCTCCTCTATTATCTTCGAGCATTACATCTATCTCATATACTTCAGCAATCATATAATCTTCCAGACTATCGAAGAAATCTAATCCAAGATACTGTAAAAACGTGACAATCCAACCAGCAAGCCCGGATTCATAAAGGACTAATCTTATTTTTACCCACCTGTTTGTTGGTAAAATTGTCCCTGATTGCAACGATGAACCTCCAGCTGCAATATAACTATCCGCAAAATATATAAATGCCTGGTCTTCAGCATCACGGATATCATATCCTATTGCACTGCCTGGTCCATTAATAATAACTATTGCAGATCCTTGTATAGTTTCCGGTATTAAATACAGATCCACGTTTCCAATCAATCCGGATTGTGGTGATATATTATATACTTGATCTGCATTATTATCTTGAACTGTTACTTCGGTTGTAGTATCTTCTGTGCAACCTAAGATTAATAACACAAGCACCAATAAACAATAAATCTTTCTTTTCAAGATACCCTCCATGTTTCATTTTTACATGCCAAACTGATTAATCCCAAATCTTAATTCCCGATAATCAGGATTATACTATGAGAATATTATGATCAATATTCAAATTCTTCATGCAGAAAATAAATCAGTTAATTTAGTCTATTATTCGATTAAACTTATTTTAACTCGTTTTCATAAGTAATTTTGTTCTACTTCTTTTTATTCCACTTATCTGAAGCTCGCTTTTGTGAAGTCTTTGGCGATCCTAATGCAGATACACTTTTTTTCCCATCGGAAATTTTCGTCTTATAGGTTTTGGTTCCGGAAAGTGCATCTGAGATGCCACTATAATTTGTTGTTTTGGATTTTGGTTTGCTCAAAATAATTTCTCCTTGTTAATAATTTTTCACTTAATACACTTAACTTACCTTGCCCACACATTTTGATGGAATTGACCTGTCAGGATTAAATCCTTGCTCAAATACACTGTGTAAGTTATTTTGCGAAGAATTGCAGAAATATTCTGCAATTCTTACAATTTTACATCTATCACCTGATTTGATAAATGTTATTTAAACTCCTCTAAATAATTATATTGTTTTCGATTTCCAATAATAGTAAGTTATTGCACCAAACAATATCATAGAGAAGAGCCCCCCCAAACCAGCAATTAAGCAAATTAAAGAAATTAATGTTAAACTTCCCCAAAGTATAAGTATACCTTTTGAACCCTGAAATGAACCATGTGATGAATATTTATAAGTTTTTTTTGTAGCTTGGGGATTGTTTGATTTATTAGTTAAACCACGTTTAGCCAACTCAATTGGTCCTTCATAACAAATTGTCTTCATATCTTGAATCATTTTCCTTCTTAATGGAAATTTTTCAAGAATCTGCTTTCTTTTTGATGGAAGTTGGTTAAATTCTTCGATTGTAATTTGAGAATATTCTAGTATGCTTGCGAAAATATCATCATTTAACTCACTATCAGGTATTTGTGCAAAAGTAAGATCAGGAGATGAATTTCCAAACTTCTCTACAAATAATTCACCGTATATTGATTTCATAAAACCTGAAGCCACAAACCTTTGATAATGACCTTCTAGATATTCAAGTAAATTCTTACCGAATTCAAGAGCATCTTTACGGTCTTCTTCTTCAATAAGTTCTAACAATACCATGCAGAGCAAATCTTCAGTAGACAATTCTATATCCATACCACAAGCTAAACAATAATCCTCTGATTCATTAATTTGCTCTCCGCATTCTCGGCAATATCGCTTGATTTTTCCTTTTAATTCATTAATTGATAGTGATATTTTTTCCCCACAGTTTTTACATATATCATTTTCTTCTGCATCTTGATTTTCTGTTCCACAATTATAGCAAAATGCCATCGTATATGGTTCTTCTATAATCTCATCGATCACTTCTTGAATTTTATCCATTTTCCCTCCATAAATAGATTAATTATTATTTTTTACACAAATTCACAATAGGCTGAATTATAAAATCTCGGACAAATTTCTGCAGAAGTTTATGTTTCTCTAAAAACCTCGCAATAGGCGGTGAAGTAAGATAATAGAATTTTACAAAAATACTTCCAATTTGCGAAGGTAATAAAATGTCATCTCTAAATCTTCTTAACACTATGACTTCAGGTGCAGAATAGGAACCATATACTGCTGTCGCAATGAAACAACCTTTTTTTGATTTAAGTTTTTCTATTTGCTTTGCTGAATCCATTCCATTGGGATTATCAATCCCCATTAATTCTACAACTCTCTCGTAAAGTTCAATAGATGCCTTCTTTTTATCCCAGGCATCTTTATGTTTAGCCATACAATACTTCACTATCGCTTCATCATAACCTAATTCAATTGCTTCTTCATAATATTTCATACATTTAAGGTGTATCCGATGGCTAAAATCTCTACCCACACCAACAGCACAAATTCTTCCCATTAAAAAGGCTGCTTTTGCTTGACCTTGTTGGAAATCGCCAATTTTCTTTTTAGCAACTTTCAAATCTTTTGTCAGCCTTTGTGTTGCTCCTCTTCCATTAAAGCCTTCGATACTTGTAATAGGTCCCCAGGCAAGAACATTACCATATGTTGCTTCTAAGTCATTTTCAACATCCTCTAACATTGCTAATCCGATTTTTAAATCAGTGTTTTCCATCGTTCAACTCCTTTTCTTTCTTTTTTGTTTCACCTATTTTTTTAGTACTTAATTAATGCTAATAAAGCTACTTTCAAAGATTTGTGAAAGTATCAATAAAACCCTCCTCAAATCTTTGAAATATCTAGCTATATAACGGGGAAACAACATCCATAAATCTCAATTAGTACTTTGGATTTATCTTTATTATATCCTAGATGACTCTCATATTCTCTGAATCACGTAAATTACAATTATGTTATTTCATATAGTATAGACTCCACATCATGTAATTTCAATCTTTAAAACAACATTGATTCAAAATATTACATTCCCAATAAGCCAACTCTTTGTCTAACCAGAGACAAACGAATATAAAAAATATTCCCAGTCAAGTATTTTTTTTAATACAGGTAATTATTATTGGCACTCCGTCCACAAAACAAAAAAAATGTAAAGACAAATCATCTTATAAAAATAACTGATTATTATTCCCGTCCTTTCGCGTTTTTCGTGGTTCTAAAAAAAAGTTTATCAACCACTAAATCCACTAAATAGCGCGAAAAATTACAAAAATAATAATCGGTTTTTTATCTATTATGTAATTATCCTATTAGCTCAATAATTCCCTGATAATCAGATATATTTCGGTAAATGCCACCTGGCAATCGTTCACTCGGTAGAGATTTTCAGCAATCCCATTCGATCTATTTTGAAAAGTTCTTTCAGCTCTTATAATTGCTTCATTTTGATACGGTTTTAGTTGATTATAATATTTCCTGGAACTGGCTCCCTTTTTATAATCCATTAAGCGATTTTTGATATTTAAAAATTCATTTATCAGGTCTTTACAGGATGCAAATTCTCTGCTGAAATACGCATAGTGAAAGGCAAACCAGGTTTCCAGGCAGGGATAATTCTCAAATATCTGTACATTCTTATTTTCTCTTTGTAATTTCTGCTTATAATTATTATATTCTGAATACAATCCATCCCTGATGATATAATCTAAGTCTATTAGACAAAATACCTTTAAGTAATATTCTGCTTCGTTTTCCGCCTTTTTGAAAATAGTATCATAATTGGAGTTCTTAGGCAATTCAGGTTTAATAGTATAACTGAGATGCTCTGATTCTTTCATTTCTATAAAATACGATTGCTCACTGGTTCCTTCGCCCAGGATCAAAATTTTTTTCTCTAATTTCCGCTTTTTAATTTTTCTTGCCACTGCTATCCTCTTTCAGATCCTGCAGATTCAGCTTATAATCATAGATGTCTGGTTTTGCTCCAAACTGACCACTTAAGTATCTTTTCAATATATTACTACGATTCAATTCCTTAAAGTCTGCCAGAGAATATAAGTCTGTTGAGCCATCTTCTTTCTTCTCTGTAAACCAGATAACATCATGACGTAAGATATCCCAGTCCAGCAAAAGAAGATTATGGGTAGTAAAAAGCATCTGCGAATTCTCAGAATTTGCCAGAAATACTAATATGATATATTTCACTAAATCAAAATGAAGTGAAGATTCTATCTCATCTAATATCATTATTTTACCCTTCATTAAATTCTCTATAAGTGGCGCTGCCAATTCAAAACTCCGTTTAGTCCCATTTGACTCCAGCAGATATGGTAAATTACCCTCCTTTAATTCTCCCTTAACCTTGTAAACATGACTAAGTTCTTTTTTTGTAATTGGTAATTGAGTTATTTTATCAATTTGGTTTTTCCAATTTGACATCGCAGAGTTTGACTCATCTAAGGAATAAATTAATTCACCAAATTTTAATGCAAAATCTTTTCTATCTTCTGTAAATTTCCAATTTCCTTCTGAAATAATAAATTTAGAAACATTATAGTCAGCTTTTTTTATAAATTCATTTAAAATTCCCTGTCTCTGTATGGATTTCTTAAAAAAAACATCAGCTGTTTTCTCATCAGCTTTATTTTCCTGTGATAACAACCGTGTCATGTAGTAATCAAACCATTTTCTCACACGTTTCGTTTTGGGAATTATGGGATTCACTTTATTAAAAGCTGATAATATTGTATTATTGATCAAAGTACTGCTTTCCAGAATATTCTGCTCCTCTGATTTAGGTTTTGAACCATTACTAAATTTTAACGTGTACCCCCTCTCCAGATTTGTATTTTTTACCCTATTATAAATCATAGCCGGCTGCTGGCCTGGATAATATTTCAAAGACTCATTTACTATTTCTTTGGCATTAAATTCCAGTTCATAAATGTGTTTTACATATTTACCCTCATCCCCTACCAGAAACTCAAGCTTCATTTTGCAGTTTCCCGTCTTATATTCATCATCAAATAAAAACGGAGTGTAATATATATCCTTATCTGCATCACGTGATCTTGTCACAAGCTGTCTTAGAACATCGAGTGCTTTTAAAATATTGGTCTTGCCAGAGGCATTTGCCCCATAAATGATTCCCATCTTAAGAAGCCTGTATTTGCCGATTTCCCGGATAAAGTATTCATTATAACTCTCATCACTGCTTGCCTCAAAACTTAAAACCTGCTCTTCCTTTATGGAAAGAAAATTGCTGACAGAAAAACTAATTATCATTTTTATTACCTTCTTTTTGAACTATCTGCATAATAATTGCAAATAGCTAAAACTTAAGCCGCCTGTCAATGTTTTTATTTTTCACTTTTCATCCATCATGTCCATTCCGTCCATATTGTCCATAATTCTCAATCTGAGTAATTCCCCTGAAATTCCATTTTTCACTTTTTCCGATGATTAACGTATATTTTATACTAATTATGAAGCCACTTGGAAGTGGAACAACAAAGCACATAGTGACATTTTTTTGTTAGATAGTGCTAAGTTGTTCCTCCTTAAATCCTGTAAATTGTTTGTAGATAGGGGGAATAGGGATATTTTAGGGTTAAAATACGGGGGAAATGGGAGGAATCAGGGAAATTTCGGGTTAGTGGGTATTTTTGGATAAAATTCAACTATTTAATTAGGAAACAGTTGTTCTGGTAAATCTAACTTTTGAGGGATCAGGGATTGAAATCTTCGTAGCGGAAAAGGGAGATAACTGATGAGCCTGAGACTACATTTCCCAGAAGCGTGGCTGTTATCGTGCAGGTTGCGAATCCGGGCCCTCCGGGACCTGGAGCGGGGCATTCATAACGGTGAAACTCAATATCTTTGAGCACGAGTCCAGCTTCACCCTGCTGTCCTGTTATCTCAGTAAAATCATCATTATCTTCATCAGTACCCATATCCACTGGGTCCCCCAAAGAAGATGAGAATATCACTCTCTGGTTATTAATAGGATTATTTTGACCATCCTTCACTATTACCCGTACAGTTGTTGACTGATCATCAGGAGGATTATTGGGACTGCTTTCATCCCAGTCAATATGAGCGGGAGTAACAGTGATATCCAGATGCGGAGCCTGGAGAGGTAAACGCAGGGAGTCATTGTCGCTGAATTCACCGGTATCTACCTGCACCATCACAAAGTTATTGGTCATTGTGCCTTCGTAGATGAGGTTTGTGTAGGCGGTTCCTTGCAGAGTATCACCATTGGCATTTTCATTACCCACATATGAATTGGCTTGAACTGAGGCAAAATCAGGATCTTCCGGCAGAGAGAAAAATACTGCTGTGCCTGAATCTACGGGATTTCCATAACTATCAGTAAGCAGTGCACTCACTTCCACGACCCAGAGTCCGCCACCCATATCTTCACCACTGTCATCACCGCTGATGGAGAAATCAACTGAATTAGGCGGTCCGGAATGGATAATAATATTTGATTTTTCGGCACTGATCAGTATACCTTCTTCAGTGTATGTAGAAGCTCTCACACTCACAATACCAGAAGCAGTACCGCTGGAGATGATCACAGCAGCTGAGCCGTTCTGAGCAGATACAGTGTCCGATTCTGTTTGCCCATTGATCAAAGCACCAAGAGGATGGCTTAGCAGCTGAAAAAATACTCCCTGATTAGTATCTATAATATTGCCATTAAGGTCATGGAGATAAGCTCTCAGAACACCGCTTTCCTGACCACCAGTACCCTGCACCTGAATATTCAGCGGGGCATTATCAAAGGCGATGGAAGCAACTTCATTATTAACCAGCTCCTGAATAGTAACCTGAGTAGAAGCAGAAACATCCCCTACAAAAGCTTCGATGGTAGCAACTCCCAGGTCATTGCTGTCCCAGAAGGTTGATTCTGCCACACCTGAGCTGTCAGTTGAGACTGCACCGATAATGCTGCCGATATTAGTACGGAATTTCACTTCAGTACCTGAGATACCGAAATCATTATCGTCTTTAACGATAGCAGAAATAATGGAATAGGTTTCATTATTATCTCTGAAGATGGTCTCAGGGTTAGCATGAAGTGTCAATTGAAAAGATTCCGGTTCCACATTTCGTGAATCACATGAAGTGATTATGAGTAAAATACAGGCTAATATGATTATTTGGGTGTATTTCATTTTATTCCTTACTATTTTTTATTCATCAATAATCTGAACATCTATTTGTGAATAGTCATTATCACAGGTTATATATATAGTTGCCACACCAGAAACACCGTTATCATGCAGCATATTGGTTGCCCAGCCGGAGAAATTGGTCTGGGCGGTATCTAAAGTCATATAGCCGAGATTGGTTTCAAAAGTGACAATTGCATCTTCAACAGGCAAACCGGCACTATCATAAACTCTGGCACGGACAGTGGAATATGTTTCCGGGTCGTTATCAGCATAGATGATGAGCGGATCAGCTTCCAGAGCAACAATTTCGAGCTGATCTTCCAGTATGGTCACACTGGTGGTGGCAGCAAGTCCCTGATAAGTAGCAGTGATATCAGCAATGATATCAGGTCTTTCATTGTACCAGAAAGTGGTGTTCGCTATTCCCTGGCTATTTGTGGAACCATACCCCAGGATAGAGCCTACAGTAGTAGAAAAATTGATCTGGACACCCGTAATCGGTGATCCGAACTCCGTGGTCAATTGAGCATAGACATCGGCATAATTGGCACTTGTGCCCTGATAAATAGTGTCAGGCTCAGCCCAGGCAGTAAGTACTATCTCAGGCTGCAGGGCATAAATATAACCGATCGCTGATTGATTCTGATGTGTTGCTGTGATCTGGATAATTTCTTCCTCATCACCAGAAAAGACATATACTACTTCTGCTAATCCCTGGGAATTAGTGATCGAGCTCGAGGGTATAAATCCTGAACTCACTTCAAAATTGATGACTTCATCAGAAATGGGATTTCCATCATGATCGGTTAAGCTGGCAAACACATCTGTGTCATAATTACCAGAATCCAGAAATATCATATTGGGATCAGCCCAGACTTCCAAGTCATTTATGGCATCCTCCACAATATTGATGACAATTTCATCCTGCAGGGAGGAAAAAGCAACCTGACAAGTAGCTATTGCTGGCTCAGAACCATCATAAGTGAAAGTGGCTTCTGCAATACCATCATTATCTGTAATATCACTGGCAGTGATACTTCCAATATCAGAAGTGAAACTGACTGGAGCTCCGGCTACAGGGGCGCCATTTCGGGTTAATTCAGCTCTGATCTGGCAAGTATCAATACCAGAACCCAGAAACAGGGTATCTGCTGTTGTTGAGATGTTCATTTGCAAAGCAGGGTCCAAATCCAGCATAATATTAGTAAATGCTTCAAGTCCATTGCAGGTGGCACTAATATTGACAATACCGGTATCCAGATTGCTGTTCAGATATGTAGCAGTTGCCATGCCATTTTCATCAGTTACGTTAAAAGCAGTGATCTCCCCCAGGTCAGTAGTAAAGAAAACTTGAGCATCCGGTACAGGTTGATCATTCTCAGTATATATTGCCGTGATCTGGCAGGTATTTTCTCCCGAGCCCACAAACAGGGTTTCTGCAGATGAGATGAGGGTCAGAGTAACACCACTGCTGATAATTGTGATCTCAGTAGCAGCTTCAATATCATCATAACTGGCAGTTATAGTGGCAGTTCCGGGCTGGGCGGTATTTGCATGATAAATTGATGTAGCAATTCCATTATTATTTGTTATTGCTGAACCGGCTAATTCACCCGTATCGGCAGCAAATTGGATCTCTACACCCGAAACAGGATAATTATCATTGATCAGCATGGCAGTAACCTCAGCCGAATTAGGAGCCGTGTGTGTGAATAAAGTATCCGGTATCGAATTCAGGGTGAGAGTATATCCTCCTGAAGTGGTAGTAGTATCATTCTGGCAACTATTGAGAAAAACTATAAGCAATAAGAGATATATCCATTTGAACTTCATAATGTCTCCTTCGGTTCAAGATTATTGCGGAAGAATATGAACATCAATCTGGGACTGGTCATTTTCACAACTTACATATACTGTAGCCACTCCATAAATTCCATTATCCTGAAGACGACTTGTAGCATATCCATTGGCATCTGTTTCAGCATAAGGCTGCTGCATATAGCCTATTGTAGTAACAAAAGTTACAAGCAGACCTTCCGCGGGAGAGCCGGCACTATCCAGTACCCTCGTGGTGATCAGGGAATATGTTTCCACATTATTATCAGCATATATGATCAATGGGTCTGCTTCCAGAAAAACTATCTGAGCCTGATCCTCTAATATAATAACATTCACAGTTTTTGTGATTCCCAGATACTCAGCGGTGATCACAGCAGTGATATCTGGTCTTTCATTATACCAGAAAGTGGAATTGGCGATGCCATTACTATTTGTGTCGGCAAAGCCGAGAATGGAACCGATATTAGTGGTAAAACTTATCTGCTCGTCAACAATTGGATTATTAAAAGCATCCGTTAATTCAGCATAAATTTCTGCTGAATTTGCACTCGTTCCTACATATACTGTATCTGGATCAGCCCAGACATCCAGATTAATAATATCAAGCTGATAGATCTGAATAAAATTAACAGCCGTAACTCCCTGGTATGTAACTAAAATCTCTATCTCATCTTCTACATTGCCGGAATGAATATATACAGCTTCCGCATACCCGCTGGCATTGGTCATACCGTTTGGGGTGACATATCCCCCGGATGAATCAAAATACAGGTTCTGGTTTGATATTGCCACTCCATCTCTGTCTGTGAGCCGGGCATGCACGTCTGTGCTGTATTGGCCTGAACCCAGATATATTGTATCCGGATCTGCCCAGATATTCAGGAGAAATGGCAGATCATCAACGATTTGGATTTGCAGTTGATCTTCAGCCCCGGAATAAGAAGCGCGAATTGTGGCAACTCCGGTTTCGTTTCCATCATACCAGAAAGTAGTTTCAGCAACACCATAAATATTTGAATTTCCACTAACAAAGATCTTACCAAAATTAGTACTGAAATTTACCTGTGCCCCTTCTATAGCTTCACCATCTCTTGTAATTGCTGCTCTGATATTACAACTATTTGTTGATGAACCAATATGCAGCGTATCGAGATTAGTGCTGATAATAAGACTTGTGCTGGTTGAGGTAGGATTACGGCCATCACACCCACTAACGAGCAAAATAATTAAAAAGACCAATAATGTGGCTGATAAGATTCTTTTCATAGTATCCTCCGCGAATTTTATAGCAAATTATGTTCCTATTTTGTTATTTATTACTTGATAAAATAATTTTATCCCAAGATCAATAGATTTTTCCGAGGGTAAAAACCTGTCACTGTGCAGAGGATATACTTCCTTTCCCCGGGCACCCAGCCAGAATAATATACCTCCCCAACGACCAGCAATAAAACCAAAATCTTCACCTGCCATCGTCATTTCTGCCTGCTGATAGTTCACTCCGGTTTGACTGGCAGCGATTTTGAGGTCTTCCAGCAGGGCATTAGAATTATACACTTCCTGATATTCTGCCAGGAATTCCGTGGAAATCTCTACTTCATAAGCAGCTGAAACAGCATGGCAGATAGCACTTAGAGATTTTTTAAGATCAGCTATCCTGTCTCTATCGGCAGCTCTGATAGTTCCTGAAAGCAGACAATGCGCAGGTATGGCATTGCGAACAGAACCAGCAGTCATTAAACCAAAATCACAAATAAAGCGCTCATTTGATTTTACAATATGCTGTAACTGCTGCACTGACTGATACACTTCTATACCTGCCTGTAAAGCATTTTTTCCATCCTGTGGCATGGCAATATGAGAAGATATTCCTTGAATGGAAATATCAAATTCTGCTGTGGCAGCAAAGAAATTTCCAGCCCGGCTGCTGATAGTTCCCACTTGTAGATCAGGGCTCACATGTAATGCAAAGGCGGCTGCAATATCATAATTATCCCAGATATTATCTTTCAGAACTGCTTCAGCACCTGATTGACCTTCTTCTGCTGGTTGAAATAGAAATACCAGATTTTTTGCCGGCTGATCTTTGATCACCTGGTCTATCAATCCCAGTAATATTGTCATATGAATATCATGACCACAGGCATGCATCATTCCGGAATGCAATGATTTGAAATCGCAGTCGGTATTTTCGCTGATTGGCAGCGCATCCATATCCGCTCTGAATAGCAGATATTTGCCCTTTCCACCCTGATAATCAACTAATATTCCAGTAGGTTTAAAACGATGAATTTTCAGTCCGGGATAAGCTTTCAGTTTTCCCAGAATATATTCTTGAGTCTTGATTTCCTTATATGCCAGCTCTGGGATCTGGTGTAATTCCTTTCTGACTTTAATTAAATCCAGCATAATCACCTCACTTGAGAGCGATTGTCTATTTTGTTGGCTATCATTGTCAACAATTATTTACTTATATTTCTAACTTGACCATAATCCGCGATATATTTCCTCTTACTTTATGAAAAGTATAATAAGATATTTTGTTCTGATAATTGTCCTGATCTGCTTCAATGAAGCAAGGTCAGCAGATAATTTTTCAGATGGACCCTATATATTCTGGGAAGATGGGCTGCCTGTAGCTGTTACTATCCAGGATTCTCAGGTTTTCCGTGACACCTTATCAGCAGATGATCAGGGTGAATTCCTTCTGGACTGGTCAGATGGTAAAGCAGAACCCATAGTTTTAACAAAGAACTTTGAGCAGCCGGCAACCAGCCCGCCAAAACCTGATAAATTCCTGGCTCTCAGTGATATGCACGGCAATCTGGATGGCACAATAGAACTGCTTCTGGCTGCGGGAGTGATGGACGAAAATTATAACTGGATCTATGATGGCTGCCTGATCATGGTGGGAGATGTTTTAGATCGCGGTGAATATACTACGGAATGCCTGTGGCTGCTATATCATCTCTATTCACAAACAGTTGATAATCCTCAAAATAAACTCATCCCTATCCTTGGCAATCATGAGACCATGACCATCAGAAAAAGAACTCATGAAATGGATGGCAAATATGGGCGAACCTGCGAATTGCTGGATATGACCTATAATGAACTTTATGGTGAAAACACCCTGTTTGGCAGTTGGATTCGCAATTGGCAGACTATACTTAAGCTTGATGATCTGCTTTTTGTTCATGGAGGGATTTCTACTGGATTTGCCCAAAAATATAAAGACCTTGATAAGGTGAATACAATGATCTGGGATTATTATCATGACAGTGAAGCAATTCAGGATACGAACCTTGATTATCTATTCCGCACTAACGGACCTTTCTGGTATCGTGGTTATTTTTATTCAGAAGATAAATGGGACACTGCCAGTCCTGAGATCATAGACGGTATCCTGAATGAATACAGCCTGGAAAATATTATCGTAGGGCATACAACTTTTAAGAATATCCAATATGCCCAGGAAGGCAGGATAATTGCAATTGATGCAGGACTTAAATATCAGGAATCTGGTCAGGCACTTTTATACCAGGATAACAGTTTTTTTGTTCTTGCCCCGGATGGCACAATCTCGAAATTAAAACCATAAAAACCAAAAGAGGATAAATATATGAAAATACCAAAATCATTTGCCAGTGACAATAATTCTGGCGTACATCCCGCCGTGATGAGAGCTCTTCACGAAGTCAATCAGGGACATTATGTTGGCTATGGTGATGACCCCTACACTCAGGAAGCTGTCGATAAATTCAAACTACTACTGGGTGATGATATCGAAGTCTTTTTTATGTATAACGGCACTGGTGCTAATACCGTGCTGCTTAATACTGTAACCCGCAGTTATCATTCCATTATCTGCCCGGAATCTGCCCATATCAACGTGGATGAATGCGGTGCTCCCAGTGCAATAACGGGCTGTAAAATGGAATTTATTTCTACTCCAGATGGGAAATTGACTCCTGAACTTATCAAGACCATGATGCATGGAATTGGTTTTGAACATCATTCCCAGCCTAAAGTGGTTTCTATCACCCAGTCCACGGAATTAGGTACTCTGTACTCACTCCAGGAGCTGAAAATCTTAGCTGATTTCTGCCATGCCAATAACCTGCTTTTGCATCTTGATGGAGCCAGAATTGCCAATGCAGCAGTGGCATTAAACTGCACTATCAGGCAAATGACCACTGAGACAGGTATTGATCTGATGTCCTTTGGCGGAACAAAAAACGGGATGATGTTTGGCGAAGCAGCAGTATTTTTCCGACCAGAACTGGCAGTAGATTTTAAATATTTCCGCAAGCAGGGTATGCAGTTGCATTCCAAGATGCGTTATATCTCAGCCCAGTTTTCTGCCCTGCTTACAGATGATCTCTGGTATGATAATGCCTTACACTCCAATAATATGGCAAAAAAGCTTTATAATGAATTATTAAAAGTGAAAGGTATCACGATTACCCGACCCTGCGAAGTTAATTCCGTGTTTGCCATATTGCCAGCAGAGCTGATCCCTCGCCTGCAAGAAATATATTTCTTCTACGTCTGGGATGAGGACACTCACGAGGTACGTTTCATGACAACCTTTGATACCACTGAAGAAGATATTGATCATTTTATAAAAGCATTAAAACAGGAGCTTAAGAACTGAAATTCAGTATCTAAAATAATTGTCAGATAGCAAAACACAGCTTGATTTAATTTTTAAGTCAACTTTGTGATTTGATTGCTACTTCATTAATGATATCCAGTATTTGAATGATTTCTTTATCTATCAATTCCAGAGGAAGAAATTTCACAAGCAGATAATAATCGCTTTTCCTGAGAATTAAGGGGATATTCATTTTCTGAGAGAAATTTTTAAATATTTTATCCAGGACTTTCTCTGAAGCTTTTATCTTTGAACCCCAAAGATCACCGTTATCTTCACCTAAAATTTTCAAAGCTGACGATATTTCTTTAATAGTTTCATCAAGAACTTGCAACGGTCTATCTATATTGATTTTATTCATAAAATCTAATTGAGAACTGTCTGTCTGGATGGTAAATTGTGATTTAATGAACTCTCGAAGTGGTTCCAGAAATGTTATATAATTTTCAATTTCATTTTGTGCCCACATGCGTTCAACTAAGACTCCTTCACTATTCAACTGCTTTTCCAGATGGTCAAAAACAGCAATACCATTAAGATTATCTTTAGCTTCTTTAATAGCATAAAAATGATTTCTGGCTTTTTGAGGAATATTCGTTTCTACATATTTCACAAAAGGATTTCTTAAATAGACCAAAGCAGGATGATCTAATTTCTGGGCAAATGCCTGCAAAATTTTGAGGTCTGTATTATTCTCAAGGTATAATATCCAACCTTTTTGTTCTGCCTGGTAATAATTTTCCCAGCCAATTGTCGTTAGTGATTTTGCCACCTGTGACTTATTATTAATTACATGTGGTTTGCCCAGGAAAGCGATTACCTGTGAAGATTGAGCAGCTTCATTCAGTAAGACCTCCGAGTGACTGGCAGCAATAATTTGCGACTTATTTTCCAAAGCGATATCAAGCAGTAAATTATAAATTTCTCGTTGTTTGAGGACTTCAAGGTGGGCATCAGGCTCATCAAGTAATAATATGCTTCCCGGATTAAAATAAATATATGAGAGCAACAATAGCACTTGCTGCACTCCTCTTCCTGCACAAGAAATATCAAGTCTGATCTTGGATTTATCATCATATTGCAATTCTAATTCATTAGTAATATTATTGCAGGTAGGCTCTAAAATATCTATGCCAAATAGTTCTTTGACATGTTTTTTTAGCTTATACCATTTCTCAGTTTTGTTAGTGAATAAATTATAACAGAGATTTCTAAGTACTTGAGCTGTTTGACCTTGACCAATTAAATAGTTAATCTCTCCTGGTTGTTTCTGAAATTCATTGATAGTTAATCCAGACATAGGAGGTAAGTAGGCAAAAATCGGATAGGTAATAGAATTATCTATTGAATAGCGTACAAAATTCTTTTGATTGCTTTTCCTCAACGGGCGGCAATAAAGTGATTCTTCATTGAAGTAATCAAATTCCAGTCCCACCTGCCAGTATTTATCATTTGTGTTTCCTTCTACTAATATATTGATCATGATATTACTTGTAATTTGTTTACCAGTGTTATTCTGCATTCTCACATGCAGGTCATTCCATAAAAGTTTTGACTGAGGAACTGGCAGATTAATTAAGTCTTTGCGATTGATGGCAATGCCTGATTTTTGCTGGGTTGGATTTTTATTTCCTTTTTTAATTAACCAGTTTTTTAAACCAATATCCCAAAGGGCAAAGGCTTGTAAGGCTGTTGTTTTACCAGAATTATTTGGTCCTATGAAAAGGACTGATTTATCTAAATCTAATTCAATTCTCTCAAATCCTTTAAAATTCTCTACAATGATTTTGCTTATCATTTTTACTCCTTAGACAAGATGTTAATACCTTATCATAGAAATCAAGTTTTTTCTCAAAATTAGCAGTAATCCAGAAATTTATGCAGCATGAAGAAAGAGCTATAGATATAATTCAACTATACAAGTAATATTAAATTAGCTCAAGACACTTTAAACTCCTGTCCAAAATTCAGCTCTTCCGATGTATAGGGATAAATTAGTTTAGCTGTTACTCTCTCCCCATGGCGTATTCATTGCTCATTTTACCTACTACTTTTTCTATGTAATTTCTGGTTTCCTCAAAGGGTACATCTTTGCGGAGTTTATTATAGAGTTTCTTGCTGTCCATGGTAGAAAGGTCGTTGATCATTTTATCCCATTTTTCCTGTCCAATCTTATTCATCTTACCGGTCATAGCTTTATAAATAGTACCCGGTCCACCATTATAGCTGCAGATCATGCAATATATCTGGTTTGTCGGATTAGTAACTTTTTGCCATTTATTATCAGCCAACCAGCGGAGATAAGCAATTCCCATGTGCAGATTGATGTCTGGATTAAATAGTTCCTCCGAAGAAGGTTTCTGGTTTTTGTGAAAGATCACATTATTCATATTTATTCCGGCATATTTAGGTACGATCTGCATCATGCCATAAGCATTGCCATGGCGGTTATAGGCCTTGGGATTAAAATATGACTCTGTGTGAGCAATCGCCAGTGCCAGTCGGGGATCGATCTGATATTCCTGACAGAAGTTTTCAATTATGGGTTTATATTTTTCTGCCCGTTTGCGAATATGGTCTGGCATCAATTCCAGAGAAATTGTATATTTCATCCTGATCTGATTATCTGATCCGATAATTTCCTTCTTAACCGCCTGCTTAGCGATCTGCTCTGCCAGTTCATTAACATCCTTCTCACTGATTGCTTTGCCGGAACCAAGTGGATTTTTCACCTGATCAGCCAGAATTGGCTCTTCTGTCGCGTCTTTCTCCTGTAAAATACTCACTATCTGGTTTTTTATGATTTCCTGGGCTTTTACCTCATCTTGACCAGAAGTGCTTTCCACTACTGCATCAACTTTGATTTCCCCTGTCTCAAAGGAAACCTCACTGCGACCGGAAAAATCCTCATTATAACTAACCCAGTCTTTGGGAGTAGACTCCCTGAATTCATTCCACAATTTCTCAATATCATCCTTATATTGAATAAATAATGAATCCTGTTGATTATGATAGTTGGCAAAGGCAGTGTTCTGCTGATTGATATAATCTTCCTGCTGCTGGTTCTGCTCATTCAAATAGTCCTGATATGAGTCCTGTGCCAGGCATAAGCCTGTTAATAGTAAAATTATTAATATCCCAGATAATCTCTTCATTCTATCACCTCCTCAAAAAAATGATTATTTATTATTCATTTACGGGGAATTCCGTAATTATGCCCACAAAATATTGTAAGATCAAGGCAGCATCATAAGAGGTCAATTCTTCTGTGCCATCCACATCAGCAAAATATCGTCTGGCAGCACCCCAGGGTAGTGGAGCAGAAATTCCCGGCTCATATCCCACGCAATATCTCATGATCATAGATGCATCAAACGCCTCGATCTGCCCGTTATAATCTATATCTCCCAGCACGCTGACTGGCTCATATTCTGTAACCAAAGTCGGATCACCAATCAGTGCCATGCCATAAAACCAGCTTCTGTAGCACTGCCGATATTCTGTAGATTCGTATTCCACCATGGTATCATTCCACCATTGCCTCAAAGCTTCACCCATCACTTCCCCATTACCTAAGGGACCGTAGAAATACTCAAAATCCAGCATTGAACCAGTTTTAGTTGAGCCTATCGAAGCCAGACCATGCTCGTTTCCCAACACATAAAGACTGCCCATACTGTTTGCCTGAGTAAATCTGGCATTTGAGCAGCAGAACAGGTTATAAAATAAAGCATCTGGATTATAAGGTGCTATCTCGTTATTATGCACCAGGTAGTAATTACTGCCATTATTCTGATAAAAATAATGCGCATCTGGTCCTGAGTGAACGTGCACCTGGATCCATTCATAAGTCCCGCTCCACCTGTTTTCCCGATAATCATCTGCTGTAGTGCTGTTTACCTCAGATATCATTTCCACATTGGTATAGCATAGCTCCAGTGCCGCCTGATATTCATAATCCCAGTAAGCCCAGTCATCATCTATATATCCCAATGCCTGATCGCTGTCTTCCAGAACACCATTACGATACAGATTATTACGCTCAAACCAGTTGCGAAGGATTTCCACTTCTGCCCCGGCATAGCTCAAATTATCTGCCCGTAAACGACTTATTGCCAATTCGGCATCCAGTTCTTCTTCATGCAGATCATAAACCCCATCTCCATCAAGATCATCCCAAAGACCATCCAGGTCAGCAAAATACTGATCAATGGGAAATTCTACCCACTCTTCACCTGGTCCCTGAACATTATCTCCATCCCAATCCTCCCATAATTCAAACCAGGCAACCGGTAGATTGCCAAGTAAAAACACTCCATTGATATTATAAAAATTGTAATAATTAATGATAACATCTTTAAGGTCTTCAGCGGAAGTCCCCGCCCACTCGATCAGGATAAGATTATAGCCTTCCTGCTCAAGATCAAAATTCCACACTGCAAGCTCTGTTTCCAGACTGTCATACAAACCGCTTTCCACAAATGCCAGCCAACTGCCTCTTTCCCTACCAGTTCTATTGATCACTTCCTGATAGGATGTTTCTACCTGTACCAGATTTGAAATATAATCCTCATAAGATTCCACAGGATGTTCATCCGGCATAAGATTTCGAGTCACTGGAATATCATTTATCTGAGCATTGAGCACAAAAACGAGAAAAATCAGTAAACTGAACATTATTTTATTTTGCATTTCCTGTTCCTTATATTTTATAGCCCTATATATATTATTTCCTAAATATCTGTCAATATTTACAATTTATAGTTTTTATCCTGCTTTTCCACCCCCAAACCCTCAAAATATAGATAAATCCCTATACACCATTTCTTTAGGCATATATCCAGTATATAACTAGAACAACTTAGCACATAGTGACATTTTTATGTTAGATAGTTCTTTGTTGTTCCTCCTCAATGGCAGAAGCAGGGTGGTCTGAGGTGGATCATTGATATCAATAGAGGGATTCTTAGAGGTATTTAATTATAAATTATGCGGGAATTATATTCAGACGTAAGTAATCTGGATATAATTCCCGCAATAGGTTTATTTTGGGAAATTTAGATTTTATTCAATAATATTATTCAGTTCATTCAGGAGATATTCGCGGTCTTCCTTTTCTTCCACTTTTTCGGCTTCTTTTTTACCAAGATCAATGTATTCCTGGGCGGCAGTAACATTGCCCGTTAGCGTCTCTGCTCTGGCAAGTGCTTCATAAGCGAATCCCTTATTAAAACCCTCTAATTGATTCTTCTGGCATATATCCAAACAGGCTTGAGCATAAGTAGCAGCTTCCAAAGGATTAATTAAAATAGCATACACATGAGAGATCTGCCATTCACCAACAGCAAGATTTGAAGGGTTGCCTATGGCTTCCCAGTGTGCACGGGACGCGTGAGCATAATGGATCATCATCAGATCATCCTCGGGGGTACGGTCAGTTTTGTCGATATAGTCCCAGCACTTATTAAAATAGTCAGCAGCAAAGAAACGGTGTGCCTGCATTACTGGATCATTCTGCTCAGCATTGGCATTATTATCCGGTTCTGTTTGAGCCGGTGGTTCATCTGCCACCAGCAGGGCAGATATAAAGATAATTACAAGCAATATCACGAATTTCATATTAACCTCCTGAATCTGAGCCTAAGATAATTTTATTAATATTCCTGTCAATTTGTTAGCCTTGACTACCCATTAAGTCAGTCCCGATTCATCGGGATGAACCGTACTCTAGGAGTCCTGGACGACAGTTTATAGTGATAACGGTCGCCCCCAGAAGTCTTGTCTGGAATACCAGCCAAAACTCCTGCTAAGTGGGGTGAAATGTGGTTTATTTTAGCACGTAGTGCTTATTTATTTGTAGTAAAAACGAATCAGATTTCCACCCCCACCTTTTCCTATCAACGGCTACGCCGTTGATAGGAAAAGGTGGGAGATCGTGTTATTAACTATACTACAAATAGATATCCTCTACGAGGAAATAAAAAGAGACTAAATCAGAGCCCTTACTTAGAGGGTGGATATTCTACATGAGTGAGGAATAAGCCTTGCGGGGGGGCGGTGTAGATCAGGTTATTTGTGGGGTCACAGTCATTTATTAGTTTTGTGATTATAGCGGGATCTGATTTTGTGTGGGAGATTCTCAGGCAGGTACCTACTATTCGGCGCACCATATTATGTAAAAAGCGGTTTGCCTGGATGGTGAGGATAAGCTGGGATTCTTTTTTGTGGATTTCAAATGCTTTGATGGTGCAGCGATGATGATTCAGGTCAGGATTATGTTTGGCAAAGGCAGTGAAATCATGTTCACTGAGAAATTTGGGCAGGCAGTTTGAAATAGACTCCTGGGTGAAATTGAAGCGGGGAAAATTTACGGAAAAATGTCTCTGAAATGGTGAATAATCCAGGGCAATATGATATTGATAGGTGCGTGAAGTGGCATTATATCGGGCACTGAAATCATCTGGAACCTGCTGGCAGTTTTGTATTTTGATATCGGCAGGGACTCTGCTGTTTAATGCAGCAACGATCTGATTTGTATTCATTCTGGTATCCAGATCAAAGTGTGCATACTGGTTTTGGGCATGCACTCTGGCATCCGTTCTGCCGGAGCCGGTAACAGCTATATGGCTTCCAGCAATTTCTGAGAGTATATTTTCCAGAGAGGCTTGAACAGTTCTGCCTTGAGACTGGATTTGCCAGCCATGGAAATCAGTACCATCATAACTAAGACAAATAAGATAACGTGACATCTGGCGTCCTTTTTAATAAAAGCAGATGAAACCAGTGATCATGAGCATCACCGTTCCCGTAATATCTGCAGCCCAGGAATATTGCAATTTTATATGATTATCAGGATTTTCTATTTGCTGCCTGATGTTTTCAATGTGGTTATGGGTAAATTCCAGGCAGATCGTGATGATCTTTGAAAGGTTATTTGACTGCTTTTTAGCCTGAGCGAAACTTTCAAAGAAAATCGGGATAAAAAGCAGGGTAGCAGTAAGGAATTCTTTGAAGGGATTCATTTTTTCCGGTAGAAACGCGAAAAGCTCAGTGAGAGAGGAAGTTTTAATCAAAAAAACTGATATGAGGAGCAGAAAAGCAATTCTGGCGATAAGCAGCAGATCATTATAAAAATCATTTCTACTAAGCAGTGAAAAGATGAGGATAGCAATTATCAGGGGTAATATCCGCATCAGAGCATTGAGCCAGAATTTATAAATTTCAGGATAGAGCAGCAAATAAAGCAGTACTACAGCAAATAATAAGAGTAGTTTAATCGAGGTAGCAATTACAATGAATAAGGATAATGTCAGGCAAAAAAACCATTTGAAGAGGGGGTGTTGTTTAAATAATATATCTTTAGCCAGGATCATGGCTTTTTGGGACGCAAACTCCGCTCTGGAGCAGGTCCTGGCATAGCATTTGATTTAGTTTTATCCAGCTCTTCCAGTTCTATGATCATTTCATCATCAGTGCTGTCTTGTGCTGCTGCTTCTGCTTCAAGCTGTTCTGCTTCTTCTGCCAGTCTCTGTTCCATTTCCACCAGCGCAGGTAATCTATCCAGCTGGAGAAATTTTCCATCAAAATATAATGAATTCACAGTTTCTTTTCTTTCGTTTTGATTATCCCAGCTTAATACTTCTTCAAAATAGGGACGGGCAGCCGTTGTATCCTGATAAATAAAATATTCCATATACCCGAGTGTGAAGATAGCATCAGGATAGAATTGAGAAGTGGTATCAACAGCGATCTGCTGCAGAACGACCTGAGCAGAATCGGGTTTCTGGTCTAAAATTGATATGGCATAATTAAGATCATCACGCTGTCTTTTTGCGGCATAAGTGATAAATTCCACTTCCTTGCCCTGCATCAGCGATTCCGCACCATAAGAATATTTATTATCCGGATAGTCACTTACGAATTCCTGATAAAACTGCTCTGTTCTGCTACTGTCCTGATAAGTATTTTTCAAAAGCCACAATTTAACAAATTTCACATAAGGGATAAATTCATGGTCATAAAGTTCAATATCAGATTGCAGAACAGTAATTTCCTGCTGGAGAGTATCGCGTCTGGTGGGTAGTATAATTTCAGGTATAGTCTCTTCTGTAGCAGTGCTGTCTTCCAGGACAATAGTGAGAGAATCAGTGGGTATGATCAGAGTGTCAGCGGGAACAGATAATGAATCTACTACCTGCTCAATGCTGTCCACTACGGTTAATGTATCAAGATAATTAAGCTGATATCTGAGGGAATCAAGTCTCACTGCCATGGTGTCACGGTAATTGATAATATTATCATAAACCACCATAGCCGAATCAGGCAGCTGAAGTACTTCTAGATAATATTCTGCCAGTTTCATCTGCTCAGAGACCAATTGCTGCAATTCAATATTATCACGTGAGGTGTTATACTGCACGATCTGGCTGGCAACTGCACTATGACTGACAGCATTTTCCAAAAAGGGAGAATCTGCTTTCTGGGTGCGGACATTATTGAAATACTCAATGGCAAGCTCATAATTATTGAGAATCCTGAAATGCATCTCTCCTCGCCAGTAAGAAGCTTCAGCAGAGAGATAAGTCTTATCATTTTCATTGATCACCTGCTCAAAGATTATATCTGCCTGATCAGTATCACCCAGTTGCGCCAAAGCTCTGGCTTTTAAGATCAATAATGCTGAAATCTCCTGATCACGGTATTCCTGTTTCATCAGGGATGTCACTTGAGTCAAAACAGGTTCATATTCTTCCTGCAATAAACTATTATAAGTTATATAGTAACGGGCATTAAGCTTGTTCTTTTTGTCAGTCCGGATCTTCAGAAAATCATTGAAAATCTCACTGGAGAGTTCATAATGTTTATTTTTATGGTACAATAACCCCAAAGAGAAAAAAGCATCTTCATAAATATCACTTTTGGGGTAATTATCAATGATCTTTTTGTAATAAAATTCCGCCTGAGAATATACTTCATCTTCCAGATAATATTCAGCCAGGAGATTAGTAGCTTCCACAAGGAATTTTTTTGAAGTACCGGTAACCAGGAAATCCCGCAGTTTTTTATAAGCAGTATCTTTATCGAGTTCCCATTCACAACGGGCAATATAAATATGAGAGCGCTGGGCAAATTCGGTGTCAGGATAGAACTGGATAACCTCTTCAAATTTCTGCTTTGCCTGCAAATAGTTTTTTTGCTTGTAATAAAGGCATTGAGCGAGCATAAAAAGGGCATCATCAGACCATTTGGTGTCCTTATAATCAGTAAGAATAATGCCACACTTCTTCATTGCTTTATTATAATTCTGCACAGCATTACGGGAAGGTTTGCCATCTGCTGAAAGAGATTCATTCTGGGCAGATTTGAAATACTGCTCGGCATTGAAAAAAGTGTTGTAATATACACATCCGGTAAGCAGGAGTATCACGAATATTGCCAGTATTAGTTTTTTCATATTAATTTAATTCAAGGTTATCGTTGAGGAAGTTAATTAATTCATTATTCAATATTATCTTTTGCATGGTATCAATATCATCTTTAATATAACGGTCACCTTCGAGTCTATCGACCTTGGTGCGAATGTAGTTTTTTACCAGTTCAAGCTGTGTTGAACTTTTTACTTCACGGTCTTCTAATGCCTGAACTGCTATCATCAGTTCAATACCCAGTACCCAGGCAGTATTCTGAATAATTGTTCGGGCTTTCACTGCACCGATAGTACCCATACTTACATGATCTTCCTGATTCGCTGAAGTGGGAATTGAATCCACAGAGGCTGGATGAGCAAGAACTTTGTTTTCAGAAACTAATGCCGCAGCAGAATACTGGACGATCATGAAACCGGAATCAATACCCGGTTTATGAGCCAGAAAGGGTTTTAATCCACGACTGAGTGCTGGATTCATAATTCGCTCTACCCTTCGCTCAGACAGGTTGGCCAATTCCGCAACTGCTATCCCAAAGCTATCAGCAGCAATTGCTACCGGTTCACCATGAAAATTTCCTCCTGAGATAACTTTATCCTGATCAGGAAAGATCAAAGGATTATCCGTAGCAGAATTTATCTCCACTTCCAGCACAGAGCGTACATAAGCAAGATTTGCGCGGATACCACCATGAACCTGCGGAGTACAGCGAAGGCTATAGGCATCCTGAACATGTTCACAGTTTATATGCGTATCACGCAGAGAAGAATTTTCTAATAATTTATAAAGATTAGCAGCAGAAATTATCTGCCCCGGATGAGGACGAAGGAGATGAATATCCGGATCAAATGCTGTGGGTGAGCCTAACTGGGCATCAATACTTGCTGCGGCACTCACATCGGCTATTCGGCACATATTCTCTGCCATCAGTAGATTTAATGCCATTATCCCAGTCATTACCTGAGTGCCATTATTAAGTGCCAGACCTTCTTTTGCCTGAAGCTTCACGGGTTGTAATCCTGCTTTCTCCAAGGCTTCCGCACCGGTCATAATCTCGTTTTTATATTCAGCCCAGCCTTCTCCGATTAGAACTAATGCCAGATGTGATAGGGGAGCGAGATCTCCACTTGCACCTACAGAACCTTTTTCAGGAATTAATGGATGAATACCTCTATTCAACAATTCAAACAATAGATTTAAGGTCTCTATTCTGATACCGGAATTGCCTTTAGCCAGAACATTAAGCCTTAAAAGTGTGATAGCACGGGTTTCCGCTTGAGAGAGGTTTGATCCCAATCCTGTTGCATGCGAGCGGATCAGGTTTTCCTGTAATTGACTGGTATCTTCTTTGGATATTGTAATCGTGGCAAATTTACCAAATCCAGTGGTCAATCCATAGACTATTCTGCCTTTATCAATCACATCTTCCACATATTTTCTGCATTTGATAACTTTTAACAGTGCTTCATCAGCGAGTTGCACTTTCTCAAAATTGCAGGCTACCTGGTAAACGTCTTCCAGACTAAGACTATTTCCATCAATTGTGATCATTAATTACATATTCCTGAACTACTTAAATTTTACTGTGCAGGTAAGAAGCGGCACATGATCTGAATTTGTATCTACTCCAAATCTCACATGCTTGAGATGATTGGAAAGCCGTAGAGCATCAATCGCCCCAATAATATGATTCGCAGCGATTACTCCACCCACCAATTTCAAATAATCTTTATACAGATCAATATTACGCCGATAATCGCTGTATTCGCTTTGATTGTAATCAGAACTCCAGTTCCAGTAGTGGGCTTCATCATATACATTTGCTTCTATATATGCCTGCTGAGCCAAAGGATCATCAGGGTATTGATCAACCGCATCAGCTACTATATGGGCATTATATCCGCCAGTATTATAACCGGAACTTGAATAATTTCTCATGTCCTCATAGAACTGATTAGGGAAATGTCCTTGAGGATCAACATCGGCAAATTGCCGGGCATAATTATATGATGCCTGGGCATTATTATCAGTTTCCTGAAGATAATAAAACCGCATTGTCCAGAATGATGCCTCTGCCAGCAAAAAGCCATATCCATAATTTTTATCCAGTGATAATTGACCCCAGCCAGGCACAACTGCTGATTTAAGGAAATTTACTCCCGGATTGATAGTGCCATCTGCCTGAATAGATACTGATATAAAAATCAATATTACTACAATTATTATTTTAAAATTTATATTCATAGCCTACGATTATCCCTTTCTTTTCTAAATCCGGGTTAATATACAAATTTCCCACTCTCTGGGAATTCTTTTTCATCCTTTTGCTCGTTAAGGCAGTATCGATTATTCCCACCAGGTGATTGAGAACTACTGCGGCTACAGCCAGATTGCTGTACATTTCCAGATTTTGTTTATCAATTCTATATGATTTATAATTTTTCCAGGTTTTATCATCACCCCAGTCCCAGGATTGATCCCCAGTGATCTGGTTTGCTTCCACATAGGTATAATAAGCTTGTAGATCGTTGTAACCCAGAACAAAATAACGCCAGGCATCATGGGACATATCGGCATTATATTCATCACTTGAAATGTAATTCTGGATATTCTGGTAAATCTCTTTATCACTGCCAATGGGAATGTCTACCATGGAGTAGGCATACTGCTGATATGTATCAATTGCCCAGTCAACTTCACTATCTAACCTTAATGCAGTTCCAATTAGCAGAATTTCTGATGATATAAAAATCCCCGCCTTGGTATAAGAGCCCAGATATGCTTGACCGCTTCCTGGCACAAGGGCCGAAAACAGCATGGCTTTGACGGCAGATTTATTTTCTTCACCTAACAGATGGAAAGTTGTCAAAGCTAATAACAACAGTATTATTATGTATCTTTTCATAAGTATCCTTTTTTTTAGAAATGATAACTCAGCAGCAATCTGGGAGTAACTGTTCCGTCAGCATAAGAAGGAGCAAATTTTAAATCAACAGGATTCGAAGTAAGGTGCTCAATATTATACTTACGCGTAACTCTCACAGCATCAATAGTTGCCAGCAGATGGTTAAAGATCAAACCAAAAGAGCAGTATCTTTTTTTATCATAATTTTCTTCTGCTTCCCAGCGCATATCTATGTAATGTTGCCTCATACCGCTATATATTCCGCGTTTACTACCATATAAACTTTCGGGTCCAAGGTAATAATCAGAATCTTCATACTGAACGTCATTTCCAACCCACATCCCTTGACCATACTCATTATTTTCAATGATCCACTGAGGGTTTGTCCAAAATGTGCCGTCAATAGTTGCATATATATCTGTCCAGTCTTCCCAGCCAAAGATATATTTATCATATTTCCCGATGTCTTCATAAAAATGCTGAGTATCTTCATGATCAAGGCGGAAATGTCCACCTTCTCCTAATTCGTCTGGATCGTTGGGATCATAATCATCTGGAGCATAGAAACCATTATAACTTAAGGGGTCATCGATCAAAGATCTCTGAGCACTCCATTGATTTTCACGGCTGTAGTGCTGATCGGCATATTCTTCATACTGATCGGTGATATCATCACCTTCACTTTGAAAATAGAAATAACCATACCAGAGTCCAAATTCCAGAACTGGGAAAATGTAAGCTGTAATTGTGTTGGGGTTCGCATAAAATTGTCCAACACCAGGGACTATTGCTGAAAACAGCATGGCTTTTTGAGCACTCTTTTGACTGTATTCCACCTGAAAAATATCATTAGTGATCTCTTCTCCAAAAATCATTACTGATATCAGTAATGATAATAAAATTATTATCACTTTTGTTCTCATTATTTACCCCCCATTATTTCTTATTTTTCACTTTTCTATTCCTAATGGTACTGTCAATGATTTATTACCGCTCTTGATACGGGCATAATATACACCACTGGAAATCCCGGTTATATCGAGATCAATGTCTTGATGGGAATTATCTTCTTTTTCTTCATACTGAATTAGCACCAGATTTCCCGCGATATCATACAACTTAAGACTGATCTTTGCCTCAGCATAAAATACACGGACTTTTGCATAATCACTTTTAGCAGGATTGGGAAAGGCATAGCCCCTGAAAGTCCCTGCTTCCTGTGGTTGATCGTATCCTATTGTAGTAAATGAATTATATTCTTCATTACGATAACCTCGGTTGATCAATGGTGATTCCGAAACCTCAAATCTCCTACCCTGCCATAATGCTTTATCTCCACCAAACCAGACAAGTTCCTGTGATATTTCATCATACCAGTATTGAGAATTTTTCTGACCCGCGGCAGCTGCTGAAAGATCAAGGCGATAATCTCCGTTACCATTAACTGCAAATTTTGCGCCATTATCACGTTGCAGCCTGATCAGGTATTCTCCATTGAGCTTTAATGCCTGCAGCCAACTTCCTGACTCGATGTTTATATCTTCCAGGTAAACAGGATACCCCTGCATAAGAGTCCCTTCATTCGTGATAGCAAATAAATATTCACCTGCCGCAAACACAAGCCACGTCCTGCCATTTTCTTCAAGTGGTGATAATAATATCTGGCTGGGTGCGGTGTCACAATAATCACTGGCTGTGAATATTAATTTCTTTTCATCACCGGCAAATCTCCAGATCTCACCATTGGAAACTGCCTGGAAACAGTACTCATTATTACCTGACAGTGTTTTCAATACAACAGGATAATAATCAACATCGCTGTGACCAAGTTCAAATTTATTAATGATCTGTTTCTCTAAAGGATCAATGAACCAGATACCATCCCGATTGGCAGCTATCAAATGCTGCTGGTCATAGCTTATTTTTGCTCCCGGCACGTCTAATTCTTCATCACCAATGATCAATCTATCTGTCAGCGGATAAACATTGATCACTTCATCCAGCCTGATATACATCGGAAGATCACTCAGTGGAGATGGGTATATTTCCTGAGAAATCGTTACCCCATCCAGAATTGTCAGTACACTATCAGAAGCTATCAATATTTCTTCTTCAGCATCAGCATCAGTATCCATACTAAGGATCGGCTGATCCGGCCGATATTCAAAAGGGATCTGCACCTCCAGATAATTATCCCAGCTATCTCCCACCAGGGTCATCATCTCTATCTTATCTGAAGTAACTATCGCCAGCGATGGCAATCCCAATACATCTGTCACATTAGATAATCCCTGTATCTCTTCATACTCTGCCAAAACCTGAATATCATCAAATAGATGACTACCCCAGCTAAATGACATACTCCTCTCAACATCTACATCAATCGAATATGAACTGATATCCCGGAATCCAAACATAAATGGATCACCATCATTAGTCTCCAGACGCGGGAAAGAAGAACCATTGAATTCCACGGTATGAATAAATCTATCTTCATTTACCGGCTGATAACCAGGTACCATACCTGAATCATCCCAGCCCAGGAAATTTCCATTTTCTGAGAAAAGCGGATTATATAAATAGAATGGATCATAAGCCGAACCCATGATATTATAGCCGTCATTATAATTGCCAATATCATCAAAACCATCTGCTTCTATAATTTTGATACCACGCTTTGAATGCAAGGCATTAACGGTGTTCTGATCATAATTGCTATAAAATACTCCATCTTCCCAATCTCCAGTCTCAAAAATGATCTCATCATCTATATGCCAGATAACCAGTCCACCACCATAATTATAGATCTTATTATCTATTTCATTTTCATTCTGCCAACCCGGAATGAAAAGATCATATTCCCAGTTAGGATAGTCGCGAGGGTCATCTGCCGGAAAAGTGGGATAAAGCAGTATCCGATATTTTCTATCATTAGGATTATCAGATTGTGGTAGTGCTCCCTTAAAACTTAGTCCACTATCGCCATCAGGATCAACCTGACGGTTCTCTACTAATAGATATTCTGTATCAGTCAGTGGTATTTTAATGAAATAGGGATTGCCTGAATTGATACCACTTAATAATTTCTCTGCCGGATCGACACCGATTGGTTCACTCCAGTCAAGTTCATCAATATCCTTCAGCATCCCATGTTCGCGGAAATAATCTTCCCAGGCAAGTATCCTGTGCCAAGCACTGGGTAGAGTTGGTAAGCCACCTTCAATAGTGATCAGTTCACCATCAATCTCATCTACTATCAAATCTCCCATACCACCGGAATCCATAATATCAAACCAGCCTACCTGTGGAGAACCGGTCAATGTACTGTAAAGATCTATAAATCCCAGTGAATGACCAAATTCATGGGCAGTAACCGCCGTGGTCACACCGTATTGTCCATCTTGACTGATAGTCTCAGGCACATTGCAGGCATGATCGATCACTATTCCATCATCAACTATTGCTTCTTTTCCATCACCTACATTGATAAAAAATGATGGTATATCACTGCGGGAATCACCGGCAATATCATGCTGAGAATCCGAGCCGGCATGGATTATCATAAAATGACCATACTGGGAAAAATCCACGTTATCATCATCATCAACCCGTTCAAACACATCTTTAAAATATTCCTCAAAGCGGCTTATCATGGTTGCGGTATCTACTCCGATTGGATTGTAATAACTCATCTCATGCGGTAATGTATAGGCAAAAATTACTGTATCGGCTTCAGTATAATCATGCTGGGGATAAACATCATAATCGAGTTCAAATGCTCCCAGACTGGCTGCTTCATAATAGTAACGCACACTTTCCATCACATATCCAAAATATTCCTGATCATGTGGAGCTTTCCCCAGATCAATCGGATAATCATCATCAGAGAAGATAAATTTTCCATTGCCGGTTGTTGTGGAATCGCTATCTTCTACAAAATCTATTAGCATCACCAGCAAGCGGTTATCTACTACCCGGTTTTGCTCTGAAAGTTCCCTGCGGTCTATTGATTTGCTGAAATACTGCTCGAGAGGATGTATATCCTGACGAGTAGGATTTGGTGCTACAGCCTTCTGTAATTCGATCTTTCCACCAAATAGAAATATCGGTAATAACAGAAGGAAAATATATATTCGCTTCTGCAGATTCATAGACTAACTAAAAGGATACTTTAATAGAGAATGTGCGATTGAAGTCCTGAAGGTCTCCCCCAGGTTGCATTGCAAAATCTACATCAACCCTGAATTTATCCTGCTCATAAAAGAGTCCAGCACCATAGGATATACCTTCAATCTCACCTACACGATCATATATATATCCCAATCGCAAACTCAAAAGGTTAAGATATGAAAACTCTCCTCCGGTACCCCAGATAATATCTGCCCATTCTTCATCAAGAGGTTGATCTACCCAGTCTCTATAAATCCTTTCATACCAGACGTGATCGCGATTAGCTAATAATTTATTCATATCAGCATTAAAGGTTAATCTTGATATCTCTGTTTCCCACATCTGCCAGGAAAAACCCATTCGCCAGTTCAAAGGTATCGGATCTGATTGCTCTTCATTTATATAAACTATGTTTGGACCAAGATTCTGGATATTAAGCCCTAAACTCATACTGGAACCGGGAAGATCAGGAATATTAGGAAGTGATAAGTCGCGAATTAATAGTAAGTTAGGGAAAAATACATAAAAGATATCACTTAAAGACCATGGAAGATCTTTTAAATTTATGCCAAAATCAAAGGCAAATGTACTTCCCTGTCCCTTCAAACCTTCCTCTGTAGCTCCTGTACCTTCAGGTGCCAGATCAGAATGGATAAATTTGAATGCGCCTCCAACTCCTAGATATTTGTTCAACTGATAACCGTAAGTTATTGAAGGTGCCACTTCCCATGAAGAAAAAGACTTCAGGAAATTTGCATCTTCATCATAAGCATCCTGCTCACCATAAGTGAGGAACATCACATTAAAGCCAATGTTACCTGTATCTTCCAGATAGGTGTTGAACCCGAAATATTCATAATAAATGTCATCAAAAACATCACCCAGCCAGTTTGAATGCATTAATGCAAACTGGGTTGATCGGTTAAATGCCATTGCTCCGGTATTCCAATATCCGGCAAAAGCATCATCCACTTGTGCCACGTATGCTTGACCCATACCGCCAGAACGAGATCCCGGTTCCATTAATAGATATACCAATCCAGCTTCTGATACTGCATATGAAAATACTGGTATAAGTAATAATATCACCAGGGCAATTAAAATTAAGCTCTGTTTCATGTTAATCCTCCGAATAAATTTCAAAAATTTTGAATATGAAAAAAGTAATAGTCAAGCGACCATAACAATTCAGTATTAAGACCCTCCATTATGGGCTTTATTTTATTTCTTTCTATTGGTGCCGAAGGCCGGACTCGAACCGGCACAAGCGTAAGCTCGGAGGATTTTGAGTCCACTGCGTCTACCAGTTTCACCACTTCGGCACACTCAAATACTTCTGAACTTAATTGCTTTCCACCAATTCCAATGTCAAGCTTTTTCTCTTTCATTACCATCTTTTAAACTTCTTCTCTCACCTTTTCTGCTTTCTGCTGCAGATAATATAATCTGTTTTTCTCTTTTGCAGATTTTTTCCATTTCACCTTTCTCACTGATCTCTACATCAATGATTCACCTTTTCTCTTAACCTTCTATTTGTCAACATATTATCTCTGATCACATATTTCTCAGCCTCTTGGAAATTATCAGGAGGAACAACGAAGCACATACTGACATTTATTTATGGGGCGTGTTTTGTTGTTCTTCTCACTCACTGATCTATAGGTGAGTTTGATTAGATAAGTGGTTATATTATAGGTCATATAGGACGTATAAAACCTATAAAAAAGAACCGCCCATTAAGAGCGGATCTTTTAATTATTTACATATAATAAAAACCCTTCGAATGAAGAGCTTTTACATTATACAAAAAATCTTTATTTCTTAATAAAATACTCGATTCCTGCTCCAAAATTGAGCCTTGACTCTTCATTTGTCCCGGATATATCTCCACCATAGTCTCCAATACCCATAGTATAATTGACATCAAGATTAAGATATACAACATTTTTTACTAAAGGAACTAAATATCCAGCACCTAATTGTACAAAATTCTGTGAAAGTTTAAATCCACCACCACTATACGTTTGTACCATAACCTTAAATCCAGAATAGAATATGTCACCAATAAAGTAACGACTCCCAATATCAAATATCAATGAAGTCTCACTACCATCATAATCCGCAACTGATAAATCAAATCCGATATCAAGAGCGATATTATCTCTAACAAAATAACCTGCTTGTGAAGAGAACAAAAATATTGTATAAGCATCAGCATCTGAATTAGCTTTTATACTTGAATAACTTACGTTTCCGCCGACATTGACAGTTCCCTTTTCAAATGCATAAGCACTTGCTGTTAAAAATAATAATAATCCAAAAATGATCAGCTTTCTCATATGCACCTCCTATATTTGGATTTCTTTTAAAGAAAATGCTTATATCTGTCAACTAAAATATTAGATCACGCATCCCCCCCCCCTTTTTTAATTATCATTTAACACCAGCCTATACTGTAGCTTTTCCAGATAATATTTCTTGTACTTACCCTTATGTCTATTTCTTGGTCTAACTAAGAATCCCCTAAAAAGTTCTGATACGATATTCGATAACCTATATGCCAAATTTTTATTCAATTCTTTTGCCAAATTCCTGTATATCATTTTATTACTTAAGTTTTGTACCAGATATATTATTATTTCTATCATAAAATTCATCTTCGTAGTTAAATGATCTACATTTCTATTTTTGCTTCTAATTTCATAATTCACTATGTTAAATATGGTTAATTGAGGTGTATTTGTAATTTTTGGGGGGGGGGATACGTGAAGAAAGTGTAAATCTATCTTCTTTATTCCAACACTTTAATTTATCATCTATTTTAACAAAGTGTAGTATTAGTAGAAGTCGAGAGGTGCCAGTTCCGGAAAATTATCAGGAGGAACAACAAAGCACATATTGACATTTTTTTGTTAGATTATGCTAAGTTGTTCTGCCTGCTGATTGCAAGCTGATTTCAGGTAGCTCTAACCTAATGCTGATTAGTAAATTTCAGGATAAAATCAGAACACTGAATTTACTTGACTACTTAAACATAATCTTAAGAAAATACGATAGAGGTGAAAAGTGGATTTATTTTCAACTGAGATCAAATTCTTAAAAGGTGTTGGTGAGCACCGGGCAAAACTATTGAATAAACTGGGTGTTTTTACACTCAATGATCTGCTGGAATTTTTCCCGCGGGATTATATTCAACGTGATGCCAAAAGCTCCATTGCTGACCTGGAAATTGGCAGACGGTCATCACTGACAGCCGAGATCGTGAGCATTCGCGAAACTCAGCGAGGCAGACAGAGGCAATTAAATGTAGTGCTTTCTGACGGTGAATACAACCTTTTATGTACCTGGTTCAGATATGGCACCTGGCTCACTGATATGCTCCAGCAGGGGCAAAAAGTGTGGGTATCCGGCATGATCACCTCATTCAGAGACCAGTTTCAGATCATTCATCCTGAACTGGAAGTGCTCGATAAAGGGGAGGATACAACTAATTTCTGGCATTCCCGCTCCGTTTTACCGGTTTATCCACTTACAGACAAACTGAAAATCGGACAGTTGCGATACATGATCTATAACCTATTCAGGCTTTATGCCAAGGATATTGAAGAGACCCTTTCCCAAGGATTACTGGAAAAATTTGGCTGGGAACCACGTAGCATCAGCCTGCAGAAAATCCATTTTTCTAACCAGCCGGCTGTAGTTGCAGGTATAAAACAACGCTATTCTTTCGAAGAGCTTTTTTATAATCAGTTGATGCTGGCAAAGGTACGAAGGGGACACGAGAAAGAGAAAAATGGTAGAGCTTTTGAATTAAAAAGGACTTATACCACTCGATTAAAGAATTCATTGCAATTCAAGTTAACCCCTGCCCAAAAGAAAGTGATCAGAGAAATTGTGGAGGATATGACTTCCGTTTATCAGATGAACCGCCTGCTGCAGGGTGATGTGGGCTCCGGCAAGACAATCGTGACGCTTTTTGCCATGCTGCTGGCAGTGGAAAACGGCTGTCAGGCTGTTATTATGGCACCGACCGAGATATTGGCTGAGCAGCATTTTTTGAGTTTTACAAATTATCTGGCTGATATGGATATTCGAGTAGCCCTCTTAAAAGGTGGCAATTATAAAGGCAAAAAGAAAACTAAGGAAGAGATCAAAAGTGGCAATATCCAGATTATAGTAGGCACGCATGCGCTTTTGCAGAAGGATGTGGAATTTCATAAAATTGGCTTTGTGGCTGTGGATGAGCAGCACCGTTTTGGCGTAATGCAAAGGTCATTGATACCCTCAAAAGGTGATAATCCAGACCTTTTATATATGTCAGCAACTCCTATTCCCCGCTCACTGGCACTTACCGTTTATGGTGATCTTACAGTTAGTGTGATTGATGAAATGCCGCCGGGACGCAAGCAAATAACCACCATCTGGAAAGGTGAAGGCAGAAGAATAGATGCCTATAATCATGCAATCGCAGAAGTACGTGAAGGCAGACAGATCTATATTGTGTGTCCCTTGATCGAGGAATCAGAGAAATCTGACCTGCTGGCAGCAGAAACGCTGTATGAAGATATAAGGTCAACTTTGATGACTGAATGCCGGGCAGAAATATTACATGGCAGGATGAAAAATAAAGATAAAGATGAAATCATGTCGCGCTTTAAGAACCATGAATTTGATGTGCTGGTTTCCACTACAGTGATTGAAGTAGGAATTGATATACCAAATGCCTCAGTGATGATCATTGAGCATGCAGAACGCTTTGGACTGGCACAATTGCATCAGTTGCGCGGCAGAGTGGGCAGAGGAAGTGCAGCATCATTCTGCTACCTGGTTGCTTATTATCCGCTCTCAAAGGAAGGTTCTGAAAGACTGCGGACAATGGTGGAAACTAATGACGGCTTTTTGATTGCAGAAAAGGACCTGGAACTCCGCGGTCCCGGAGAGTTTTTTGGGACTGCTCAAAGTGGAATGAATATCTTTCGTCATGCCAATATCGTGCGTGACAGACAGCTTTTGATCCATGCCCGTGCTGTAGCTGGCTGGGTGCTTGATATTGATCCAGAGCTGGATAGCGATGAAAATAAGATAATTAAAAAAACTTATGAAAGGCTGTATTCCGAACGGGAGAAACTCTTTAACTTCTAAATAACCGAGGTGGATCAATGATGAAAAAGCTATGGTTTGTGTTATTTCTGATTGGGCTTTGCAGTATTATATCAGGACAGGATATATTTATTGATGAGATGCCGGAATTTCAGTCGGATCAGGATATGTATGGTCATGTGACGGGTATTACGGTGCCCGAAATGTATGCAGTGCATGTATTTCTATTTTATGGCGGATGGTGGTACCCCAAGCCGTCAGCATCGAGTTATTGCTTGATAAGTGATAATCTCACCTGGACTTGTGATGTGACCGGGGGAGGATATGATACGGAAGCAACTCGTTATTTTGCTTTTTTGACCCCCGTTGACTACGTTCCACCGCAATCTGGAGGAGAATGGGGACAGTGGCATGAATTTCTGCCAGATGAATTTGCTGACTTTCCCTATACCTTTACTGATCGATTACCCGGAAATCGTGAGATAAGTTTTGGTGATCTGGATTGGATCTGCAAAACTTTCACAGCTCAGGCAGGACCTGGTAACAATTATTTTTCTGATGCTTTAAATATGGTTTTTGTGGATGACAATGATGATCTGCATTTGAATATTATCGATGATGGTGATTTCTGGCATTGCAGTGAGATAGTGTGTGAAGAAAAACTGGGTTACGGGACATATATCTTTACTCTGGCTGATGGATTCCCTGATTTCCCTTTAGAAGCAGTATTGGGACTCTTTTCCTGGGATGAAGCGATTACTTTTAATCCTAATATAGATAATATTTACCACGAGATCGATGTAGAATTATCTTATTGGGGTGATTCCAATACCCCCTTTGCTCAATATGTGGTTCAGCCCTGGTATGAAAATGATAACCGGTATCAATTTGACTACTATCCAGAGGGAGAAGTTTCCTGTGCCTTTAACTGGAGTGAAGACCAGTTGAATTTTGTTACCTGGTCTGGTGATGCGGGTGATTATCCACCTGATGAAGCAGACATCATCGAAGCCTGGGAATATTCTGGAAATGACATTCCTCCTGCGGGAAATGCCCGGGCAAGATTGAATTTATGGTTACTTCCTGATGCTGATATAGGTGAAAATCTGGAAGTGGTGATCAGCGATTTTGTCTTTTATCCTCCCCCAGTAACGGTCAGCAAAGAATTTACATCCGGCTGGAACTGGTTTGCGCTCAATGTGAGGGGGGATGATATGTCCACTAATGCAGTTCTGGCTTCCATAGGTAATAATGCCTCAAATTTAAAAAGTCAAACTCAAAGCTCTATTTATTATGAGGGCACGGGTTGGTTTGGATCATTGACTCATATTGATAATGTCTCCTTATACAAACTGGAGGTTGAAAATCCGTCCACTCTGGAATATTCTGGAGTTCCTGTAAATGTGAGGTTAAATACTTATGAGCTAACCGATGGCTGGAACTGGATATCTTTTGCACCTCAGGAAGCTCAGGAGATCAATTATGCCTTAGCTGATCTGGAAAATGGAGCTGCGATCAAAAGCCAGGTTGAAAGCGCAATTTATTATGAGGGTGTGGGCTGGTATGGCTCTATGACAATGCTGGAACCTTTGCAGGGTTATCTGATTAATATGAATGCACCAGAGCAATTCAACTTTCCTGAACCTGTTGCTGATTCAGGCAATGTGGCAATTGATCATATAGAAATACCTGAACCTGATGACGAAGATAACGGCAATATTGCTGAACTTGACAAATTATCCTGCTTCCCCAATCCCTTTAACCCAGCCACAACCATATCGTTTTCAATTCCTGTTGATTGTAACGTGGAGCTGGCTATCTATAACATTAAAGGACAAAGGATTAAGAAGCTGAGATCTAGTATAATGGAGCAGGGCGATCATTCAGTGATCTGGGATGGCAATGACGAAAATGGTAAGCGTGCAGGCTCAGGAATATATTTTTATCAACTGGCGATCAATGGCAAAACTGAAGCCGTAAATAAATGCCTGCTGCTGAAGTAATGATCTGGATAGATAAGGCAAGAATATCTGCTACTCTGGCAATAGTAGTTTTGCATTCTGCAATTTTGGTGCAGTCTGCAAACATGATCGGCTCAGAATACTGGTGGTCAGGAAATATTTATAACTCTCTGGTAAGATGGGCAATTCCTGTATTTGTGATGATCAGTGGTGCTTTACTGCTTGATCCAGGTAAAAATGAACCCTTTCGATTGTTTTATAGAAAAAGGTTTGCAAGGATATTTATACCCCTTCTTGCCTGGTCTGCTATCTATCTTTGTCTGGATTATTTTTATGCTGCTACTTACGGAATTCAAACATCAAAACAGCAAATATTTCTTAACCTGCTGGAAGGAAAACCACATTTCCACCTCTGGTTCTTATACATGATCATCGGTTTGTATTTATTTACCCCATTTTTCAGACTGATAATCAAGAATTCTTCTCACAAAGAACTTCAAATTTTAGTACTGATTATGTTCTTGATCAGCACTTTCAGTTTTTTATATACAGAACTTCTTCCCGGGATACCTCCATTATTTATCACTAAATTTATCCCATTTATTCCCTACTATTTTCTGGGTTACCTGATCAGAAGCACTCAATATAAACCCTCAAAGATCACCTTACTTGCTATTTTCTTTTGCAGCGGGGTTATAATTGCTACGGGCTATTATTTTAGTGCGCAAATACGGCATGCTTCATCAGGGATATACTTCCAGGGATATTTTAGTTTTGCTGTGGTCATTATGGCTGCCTGTATTATGATGTGGTTTAAATATTATCATATAAAGGTTTTCAATTCACCGAATATCCACCAGATTGCGAGCCTTACACTAGGAGTTTATCTCATCCATCCGATTTTCCTGAAACTTATTAATCTCAAGGGATTGGGTGTATCAATAATGAATCCTGCTTTTTCAATACCACTCACTGCCATCGCTGTATTTTGCCTTTCCCTGGCATCCTCCTGGCTGATCAAGCAGATCCCTGTTCTCAAGAGAATAATTTAATGCGAAGATATTCTCTGATATTTAAAGCAAAAAATATGTACTACCGATTCCTTATCTGTTACCCAAAATACTGTTTACTTCGTCAGTGGCGGCTTCTATCTGAGATGCGGTCAGTTGTTCTGCTGCCAGGCTTAGATTTGCTTCTGCTGACTCGTACAATCCTCCTGAAGCGAAATTGCAGGTTAACAAGTAGTATTTATATGCCTCTTGAAAATCCTGCTCTACTCCATTTCCATCTTCATAACATATTGCCAGACTGTAAAGAGCATCGGGATGTCCCTGATCTCCTGCCAATTTGTACCACTTAAATGCTTCTGCGGCATCTCTCGCAACTAATTCGCCAAAATCGTAACAATCTCCCACAATGAACTGAGCATCGACATCTCCCTGTTCTGCCGCCCTTGTGTACTATTTAAGAGCTGCTTCATCATCCTGATCCACACCATTTCCATCTTCATAACATATTGCCAGATTATATTGGGCTTCCATCTTCCCCTGCTCTGCTGCCATTGTGTACCATTTAACTGCTTGCACGTTATTATGAAGTACATTTTCTCCAAAATCGTAAAGACAAGCTAACCGAAATTGTGCTTCCATGTGACCCTGCTGTGCTGCTGTATTATACCAGCTCATGGCTTTAGCACCATTCTTTTCGGTTCCGAATCCTTCTTCATAGCATCTTCCCGTGTTATATTGAGCTTCAATATCACCTGATAAAGCAAGTTTTTCGACCTTTTTGAAGAGTTCCTGATCATCTAATTCTTCTGATACCAGGGGTATTATCAAAAGCAAAAATAAAATAAGGGATAATATCATCTTTATTTTCATGGATACACCTCCTTAAGGTCTAATTTAAAATAAATAATGAATCATATTCAGGTCAAGGGAATTATTTACTAGACTGGATTATGGACGTGATGGACTTAATGGATAATATGGACAGAATGGGAAATCAACTGTCGCCAGAAGCATTGTCCGGGGTACTGTGCAAAACTCCTGCTTAGTAAGGTTGAATAAATGTTGACAAGAAAATGGAGATTGTGAACAAATGAACTATGATATGATGAATAACAAAATGAATAGGAGGAACATTATGCCCAGAAATATCATTATTATTATAATTATAATACTTTGTGTTACTTTATTCTTAGAAGCTGAGCCGACTTTTTTTAACAGCTATCCGTATCGTGATCTTTTTGAAGAATATTTTGCTTATTCCTATCGTGACGGGAGTTGCAATGTGATACCAGCAATTGGTGGAGGCTTTTTATTAAATGCTTATGTAACACCTGGCTATGAGTTTTATTCAGAACCACAGAGTATGTTCTGGAAAATATCGGAAGAAGGTGAAATGGAATGGCGGGTTCAGGATGCTTCAATATTCAGTAATTATTTCGGTTCATTAGTATCTAACGAAGTGGACAGGTATTATGCTATAGGAGGAAGAGGAGGCGGATACACCTTCCCGAGAGTGCTCTATATTCTTGATGAGAATTGTGGTTTGATTTCAACACATAATTATTGGGATATTGATTCACTACGTGTTACAATAAATTCCATGCAGATAATAGAAGATGGCTTGATAATGGCAGGTATGGCAGATAATTATCCCTCACCTTCTATAATGAAAACAGATTTTGATGGTAATATCATCTGGTATAAATGTGGCTATGACCTGATGATAAATGGAGAATATCCACCTGAAATGAATACAATAATTCAAACATCAGATGGTGGATTTTTGACATGCGGCTTCAAGACATATAATCCCTTTTGGGGAACATTGATGAAATTTAATTCAGAAGGAGACACTCTATGGACAAAAACGCGAGAAAACGCAATGTTTTCAAGTCTGCTAGAGTATGATGAAGATACTTTATTTACTTTCTCTTGGCAATCGGATTATGTACGAGGTCGAGGTTTTTTGTTAAAGTATAATATTTCTGGAATGCTGTTAGAAGAATATGATATTTTGACACCATTTTATGATCAATCAAATACATCAAGACTTCTTAAACTTAACGACAGTAATATATTAATAACTTTCAACGCAGAAGAAGGAGAAATTCATAAAGTAACATTTGATGGAGAAGTATTGTGGAGCAGGAATTATCTGGAAAATAGTCCTGCCTATCCTGATTGGATTGGCAAGGAAGATAAGAAAGGCTTTGAACATATAAACGGAGATATTATTTATTGCGGAACAACGGACAGACAATGTCTCTTTCCTGAATTTGTTTTACTAAGAGTTGATGAAGAAGGAAATTTGATAGTAGATAATAATGAATTACCCGGTATTAAACAAAGACTAAGTAATTATCCTAATCCTTTCAATCCAATAACCACAATTAAGTATGAAATAGATAGCAATTTAGAAAACACAATTATTGAAATATCAAATATTAAAGGGCAAAAAGTTAGAGAATTAAAAATAGCACACGAAGGAGTAATAAACGGTAAATCAGGAGAAATCATTTGGGATGGGAAAAATCAAGCAGGTGCATTAGTTGGCAGCGGGGTATATTATTACCAACTGATGACAAACGGAGAAAAAAAAGCAGCAAATAAAATGCTGTTAATTAAATAGGAGGAAAAAATGAAAGCAAAAAAGTCTTTGCTTGTAGTAATCTGTTGTGTAATTACTTTTACACTAACAGCCGTTGATCAGACATTTACTATCTCATCTTCGACATTACAAGGTATTAGGAATGTATGTTTAGCAGATCCATCCGAAACTGAAGATCCGTTAATTTGGTTGTATTATCAAGAAACAAGAGAAACACGAGAGTTAACACCTGAAGAAATTGAGGAATTAGGTGATCGTTATTATGCAGATCCTTTCGATCTATTGTACAATTGCAGGAAAGCATATAATGGATTAATTCATAATAATGTAGATTTTATGAATGAGGTTATATTCTTTTTATTAGTAGAGTCAGAGGATTCATTTGACTGGGAAGGATTTGAACTGGCTATATATAATCCTGATGGACCTCAAGCAGATGATTTTTATGCGAGAGCCCTGGATATGTCTTATGGTCTCAATTTTATCGCATTCATGTGTGATATGGCATATTATTATATGAGCCCTGGACAGCAAGCTTTATTACAAGCCAAATTAGATGATCTGATAGATTGGGCAATAGATGATATCTATAATAGTGATCTTTGGACTACTAATCCAGGTTATTGTTATGATTATTATAGTCGCTTACCTGAAATAGGAGCATCCAGTTTTCGTTTGATAAATCTGAGTGGTCTGGGATATTGCTGTCTTGTAGCGGGGGAAGATTTAACACCGGGAACCAGATTAAAAGATTTTGTGATGGAGCAGTTTTTCTCAACAGATTTTTATCCTGAAGGAACAGATTTACATGGCTATCAGGATTATGGCGTAACAAATTCCGGTATGTATATTGGTGGATATACTTACGCTAATCGAGCAATATATCTTACTCCCTTATTTTTTACAGCATTAAAAAGGGTAACTGAATTTAATATGTGGGATACGGATTTTATGAATGGTTGGATGACTCAGATAATGATGCGTAATGATCCACAGTTTTGTCATATAACCCAGGAAGATGATTTCAGGCATAGAAGTGCAGGAGCAGATGAATATCCACCTAATGATAACAATAATATCGAAAAGGGATTATTACCGTATTATTATAACAATACTAATAATCTTGAATTAAGAAAGTCTATCAGGTGGTATGTTCACAGGGCAAAAGAAAATAATAATGGAGACTATCCATTAGAGACAAATGAAGCTAATACAGAAAGTTTTGATGTTGTTATGTGTTATGATCCAGAGTCAGTTAGTTCAATGCCTATCACAACAGATAATTATTTTCCTTCATATCTGGAAACCGGTTCATATTCAGATGGGGAGTTGACAATATTGCGTCCTCAGGCAACTGCTAATAATATAATTACAATCAATGATGACAAAGTACTTGATGTACCTTGGATGTCTATAAATCATGAGAATTCTTTTGATCATAATCATTGGAATAGCGATAAAACCCACTTCCAATTATTCTATAAAGGGGAGTATCTTATTATTGATTTAGGATATAAAACCTGGTATAATACTTTAGAGCATAATGGTATTTCCTATAGTCAGTGGGGTAGAACAATGGAATGGTTTGAATCTCCCTATGCTCATAATTTGATTATAATTAATCCAGATAGTACTGATATTGAAGGGAGTACTTATGTAGGTGAATTCTCAGATTTAACTGAATGGTGTTACTATTCGGCAGAAGAAATCTTTGCACATCCAATTCAAGATCTGAATAAAAAAGATCCGATATCACATCTTAACAGGTTTGAATACCACACCGTTAACGATATTCCGAATCCAGCTCAAAAAGAATTTTTGATCACAAATGATGAAATCCAACACTTAAAAGTTAGTGTGAATTACGATAATAAAAAACCCGATATGTACGGTACAGAACACCCTTGCATAGTTTCAAGGGGTTTTTACATGATTGATGATCACTATTACATCATTTATGACCGAGTAGATAATACTGAAGGCGAAGAAAACAATTACAGAAACCAGATACATTTCAATCCAGTGTCTGAAGAAACATTTGATAATGATCATGAATCTCATTTCTGTTCTTCTGTAAATAATATATTTTTACATGGGGTAATGGGAGCTGTGAATAATTTCCATACTAATTATGAAGACAAAGATATTAATTATGGTGCATATTATAATGGTTTACCAACCGGTTGGGATGGTGATGATACGAGTCACAGCCGATTGAGAATTACAACAAAAAATATGATCAATGAACAATTCATTACTCTATTGATTCCATCAGAAGATATTGCAGATCCGATAGAACTCATTGCTGATCATAGTTATGGATACGGTGTGCGATATGATCTGGATACAAGCGATGATTATGATACTTACGCAGCAGTTTATTCTGGTGACTCACAATTTGAGTTTACACAGATAAGTTTACAGTTTGTAACATCGGCTGATTTCTTTTTAGTGGAAGCAAATTCAAGCTTTACTGATATCAGAAAACTGATCATTAATGGAGATAACTATATCAGGGCACGAGATCAATTATCACGGTTTACTGCTGTAGAACTATATGATTCTGACTATGAAGCGGAAGAAGTAATGGCAGAATGGGATAATGGGGAGTTATATGTAACCCATAAAACCGAAGAAAATGACAGAACGCAATATAGAATATTGCGTTGCGGAGTGGAACCTGAGAATTTGCATTCTAAGACCGAATTCGGAACATATCAGCCGGGAACAGAACCTGGTGGGGAACGTGGTACTATCGAAGATAACATATCTTATCTGGCTTATGATGATGAATATTTTTATGTTAATTATGATTATTCAGATCTGGTTGCAGGAAACATGCTTACGGAGGATTTAACTATACATAGCGGGGTATTTAATGGGATTATCATTCAGGATATAGTTCAATTTGGTTGCGGCGAGATAATATTAAAGGATGAGATTTATGTTCCGACAGGAGCAGAAATTATATTCCTGGCAAGTGCTCATCCAGAATTAGCAGAGGATTTTCATCTGATCGTAGATGGAGTATTAACTGCAATAGGTAATGAAGAAAACGTGATTGTATTTGATAAATATCTGACTAATAACTGGAATAAGATCGAGATTACTGAAATAGGATCAGCCGAATTGGAATATTGTGAATTTCAGAATGCTGAATTCCCTTTGAACAGTAAGGGAGAAATCATAGTTGATAATTGTGAATTTCTGTATAATGATCGGGGTATATATCTGGAAAAACCTGAAAGATACCAGATTAATAACTCTTATATTCATAATTGTGGATTATTTGGAATTTTATTGATGAACAGTCATGAACCGATTTATCGTTCAGAGATCAAGTATAGTAAATTTACCGGGAATGATTATGGATTATGGTTTTATAACGCTTCTGCAGTTGTTCTGAATGATACCATTTATGCTAATAAATATGCCGGTATTCTTGCAAATCGAGGATCAAATCCGGTTGTTACAAAATCAACGATCAGTTATACCCATTACGATGGCACTGATTATCCTGAGATAAAGATCAGCGGAACATCATATCCGGTAGTAGATAAAAGATGTAACGATATAATATTCGGTAACAGCTACTCATTTTATAATCAAGATGCAGTAACGCTGGAATATTACTGCCGTGATTTATGGTGGGGTACAACAATTGAGAATGATGTAGAAGATTCATTTTTTCCTGCTAACTGGCAGGTAAACTATCTTCCAGTACACACATCTCCCTGGGTAGGTTATGATCCATTGGCAGGAGACGGATTGTTTAGCCTGGGTCTGATTGCAGAATCAGAGGGTGATTATGAGACAGCCAAAGATTACTATATGCAAAGCATAGCTGAAAATCCAGATGATATAGAGGCAATTTGGTCTGCGAACAGGTTAATAAACTGTCTTGATACTGAGTCTGAATATATCGAATTACAGGATTATTTTTCTGAGCTTTCCGCTCAGTATCCTGAAACTAAATTATCAGAAACAATCAATCTGGAAAATACATTTTGCAATAGACTTATGGGAGATTATCAGTCTGCAATAACTGAGTATGAAGTTTTGCTGGATGATGAATTGACTTTCATTGATTCTATTTATACTGAGCTTGATATTGTATATACCTATCTGGAAGCATCATCTGGAGGAACAAGGGCTGCTATCAATTTTACTAATTTAGAAAGACAATTGAACAGTATTGAGCAGGCAAAGGAAAAAGAGCAGAGTCTATGGAGTTTACTAAATAACCAGTCGAAAGACGGGGGCATATATTCACCCGAAGTAACGGGAATTGAACTCTTTCAAAATTTCCCTAATCCTTTTAATCCAACTACAACAATATCATTTTCATTACCTGAGAATAGTGTAATTGAGTTTAGCATTTATAATATCAAAGGGCAAAAAGTGAAAAAACTTCTAAGCGGTGATTTCGATAAAGGAATTCATTCTGTTATCTGGAATGGAGAAGAAGAAAACGGGAAATTAGCAGGTTCCGGAGTATATTTCTACAGGCTTAATGTAGATGGCAAAACGGAAGCAGTGAAAAGATGTTTATTGTTGAAATAAAGACGTAGATGTTTTGAGTGATGTATTATCCTAAATGATATTTCATAAAATTCTTATTAGCCATCTGAATATTCAGGTGGCTAATAATTTTGAAAGTAATCTTTTAGCATTTAGACCAGCCGCAATTGGGGCAGGTGAGGCATCCTTCCACGTGTTGGATGGTGCTGCCGCATTCGGGGCAGGTTCCGCTCATTTTCTTTCTGGGTCGTGGCTTTGCCGTTGTCTGGGTATTTGATTCCATGCCAGCTATATTTACCGGTTCTATTTGACTGAATTTCTCTAATGATCTGGCTATGGCATCAGCGCAGGAGGTAACCATTTCGCCTTTATTCCACATTGGTGAAGGGCAACGAATAGCTTTCAATTGACGGGCTATCTCATCACTATCTATATTTGAGCGCAGGCACAGGGACACCAGACGGGCTATCGCTTCCAATTGAGCAGAAGCACAGCCACCTACTTTCCCCATGGTGGTAAATAATTCAAAAGGTCCCTCGCTGTCATAATTAATAGTCACATAGAGATGTCCACAGCCGGTTTCAATTTTACGCGTCATGCCCTGGGTGAATTCCGGTCTTTGGCGTGGTTTCAATTGAGTGCAGGGCACTTCCTTATCTTCCTTGATCGAAGAGCCCACATTCAGCACCTGGTTTTGCCTGCTGCCGTCACGATAGACGGTTACACCTTTGCAGCCCAGTTCATGCGCCAGTTCATAAGAAATGCGGATATCTTCAACTGAAGCTTCATTAGTGAAATTAATAGTTTTGGATACGGCATTATCCACAAATTTCTGGAAGGCTGCCTGCATCCTGATATGCCATTCGGGAGTAATATCATGCGAGGTAACAAATACTTCTCTGATCTCGGCAGGAATCTTTGACATCTCCTGGATAGAGCCAGTTTCAGCCACTTTTATCATCATTTCTTCGGAATATAATCCGGCATCATGCATAGCTTTCTCAAAGTGCGGATTCACATAGAGCAGTTTTTCTCCATCCATCACATTTTTAACGTAAACCAGTGAGAATTGTGGTTCCACACCGCTGGAAGTATTAGCTATCATGCTGATAGTTCCTGTAGGTGCTATCGTAGTGGTGGTAGCATTTCTGATGCCCTTGCTGCTGATATCATTCCGCAACATATCCCAATCCAGTTCACCCTTGCGATGCAAAGTGCCCTGACTGTATATACTGCCTTTAAAATTAGGGAAAGAACCCTGCTGCTCTGCCAGCTTGATTGATTTCAGCTTGGAGTGATAATCGATAAATTCCATCAGCTTTGCTGCCAGAAGCGTGGCTTCATCTGAATTATAGGGAATTTTCATCTCATAAAGCAGATCAGCCCAGCCCATCACGCCAAGTCCGATTTTCCGGTTTTGCTTCACAGTGTAATCGATCGCTTGCAGAGGGAACTGCGATCTATTTATCACATCATCCAGAAAATCTACACTGTCATATACCACCTGCTGCAATCTATCCCAGTTGAATTCATTATCTTCCCATAAAAGTGCCAGATTCATCGAGCCCAGATTGCAGGCTTCATTAGGCAATAGCGGCTGCTCACCGCAGGGATTAGTAGATTCCATAGCTCCCACCTGAGGAGTCGGATTATAGTCATTAATGCGGTCTATGAACACAATTCCCGGTTCACCATTCTTATGTGCCATTTCCACGATAAGATTAAATACTTCCGTCGCCTTTATTTTCTGAGTGATCTCGCCTGAATGGGGAGAAACAAGAGGATATTCCTGATCATCATGCACAGCCTGCATAAATTCTTCCGTTATGCCCACAGAAATATTGAAATTCGTAAGATTATTGATATCTTCTTTACAGGTGATAAATTCCAGAATATCGGGATGGTCAACATTCAAAATTGCCATATTAGCACCCCTGCGGGTACCGCCCTGCTTCACAGCATCAGTGGCAGCATTAAATACACTCAAAAAACTTATCGGTCCGGAAGAAACTCCATTAGTTGATCTCACCCGGGCATTCTGCTCACGTAGACGGCTGAAACTGAAGCCAGTCCCGCCTCCTGATTTATGGATCAAGGCAGCATTTTTTACACTTTCGAAAATACCCTCAATACTATCCTCAACCGGTAAAACAAAGCAGGCACTTAGCTGCTGCAAATCATTGCCAGCATTCATCAAAGTAGGAGAATTTGGCAGAAAATAACCAGAGTCCAGCAGGTTGATATACCTTTGAGTTTTCTCTTTATCACCACCGGCTATATTGGAAGCAACACGTAAAACCATGTCCTGCCAGTTTTCAATACATTCCCCATTTTCATTTTTTTGGAAATATCTTCTCTCCAATACTTTAAGTGCATTTTCGCTAATATTCATAAGTGCCATCCAGCCTTTTAATTTTATCTTAAATCGCTAATAAAATGTCTATTTGATCTCCCATTATCCAAGCGATTTCAGGTTAAATTCTGCCAGCCTGTCCATGTGTCAAACCAATTTTTTCCCTTTTTCCGAGTCGATAATAACAAATTATCAGACATCACGCTCAATATAACCTATATTTCACATTTTCCCATGTGGTACGCCCGTATCTTCATATATTTTGACAGGATTATAAATTGAACAACAAAGCACGTACTGACATTTTTATGTTAGATTGTGCCTTGTTGTTCTGGTTTAAGGGCAGGTTATAGTTGTTAAATAGTTTATTATCAGGTGGTTATATTATGAAAGTATAGCAAAATCTATGCAAAATATGGATTAGGTTTTGATTTTAGTGTTTTGAGCTTATAATTCATTATTATTATACTATAACATGTGTATTGATACTCTATGATTTTATCGGTTTTTAACATTTTGGGAAGAAAACTGGTTATCATAGGCTGATGAGATGATATTTTCTATTCAGTAATCGCTTGATAGAGGTCGTTATTTGCGCCTCACTTGTGGGTACACCAGCGATGCACATCTAACTTAGTTGCTGATGATCTTTCTGGCAAGGGGGAAATTTCTTGACCGGAAATAGAATTTACTTCGTAAAGGGTTTAAATAGATTTCAGGAGTATTGATTGAAAAAAATAGCTCGGAAGATTTTACTTTTTTTAATATTTATCCTTATAATAACAAGTCTGCATGGCGAAGAGAAAGTCATCTTAAAAGTATTTTCACTTCCTGATCCGAAAGCTACTGATGCTTTTAATCGAGCAGACATGGAAGTGATCAAGGCATTTAAGAAAAAATATCCCGGGATAGAACTGCGTTCATTTTCGGGAATTCAGATCGAGAATATGGAATTGGATGCCGGTCCCTTGATGGCAATTGCAGGAGGAGTATCTCCTGATGTGATCTATGTAAATTTCCGGCAGTCTGACACTTATATAGAGAATGACTTTTTATATCCCATGGATAAATTTCTGGCACTTCAAAGCCAGCAGGAAATAGATTATCGCATAGAAAAGCCAGTGATGCCCGTGATCAAGCGGAAAAAAGTTGGAGAGTCCCAGGAGCATGTGTGGTGTCTTCCCTATGAAACTCTGGTGCGGGTGCTGATGTATCGCAAAGACCTTTTTCACAAGGCTGGCATTGATCCTGAGCAGCCACCCCGGAACTGGGAAGAACTGCTTGATTATGCACGCAGGCTCACTATCCCCTCTGAAGGTGTATATGGCTTGTTTCTTGCCAGTGGTCCGGAAATGGCTTATGACTGGATAACCTATCTGTGGTCAGCCGGTGGCAAGGCAGTGCAGCAGGATCCATATACAGAAGAATGGTATGCAGCTTTTAATAGTGAAGCTGGCGTGGATGCCATGGAATTTTATCTGGATCTTATCACTACTCCCTGGATAGATGCTGAAGGTAATAATCAGGAAGGCTTTGTGATCCGCGAAGGAGACTGGGGCAGGATGTGGGATGAAGGCAAGATAGGGATGCGGATGATGTATATGGATCAGCGCAATCTGGGAGGACAGATAGATCCTAATCTATATGGTGCTGCTCCTCCACCTTATGGACCCACAGGAGAGCGGGGGTCAGAGATAAATTCTCGCATGATGGGGATTTTTTCTCAAGCTGGAGAGACCAATAATGCCGGGTTGGGTGATCGTGATCCGCAAAAAGTGAAGGAAGCTGCCTGGAATTATATCTGGTTTTATGATTCCGAAGAAGCGCGTCAGATCAGAATGAAGGTGATGATAGAAGCCGGTTATGGCAAGATGCAGAACCCTATTTATCTTCAGCGTTACGGCTATGATGAATACTTGAAATACGTACCTCCGGGCTGGCTGGAAACCTTTGAAGAAGCCGTTGCCAATGGAAATCCTGAGCCTTATGGGCATAATTGCCAGAAAATATATTATTTCATGACCTATCCCATTGAGACCTGTATCTCAATGGAGCGGGAAGGCGAACTGGGTGAAACCAGAGAGGAAAAACGGGAGAATATCAAAAGTATACTTGATGGTGGTGTGCAGCGGACTAATGAGAAAATGATCGGGAAAGTAAGCGATGCCGAACGCAAAAAACGTAATAGTATCGCATTTCTGGTGGCGGTTTTCATTTTCCTGGCTTTTGCAGTTGCACTGATCAAAGTCTGGAAGATATTCACACCCAAGACTCTGGTCAATAATAGATCCAATCTGAAGAAAAAGAGTTATTTCTGGGCGTGGATGATGATAGTTCCTGCCTTAGGCTCGATCATATTATGGAAATATGTGCCTATGCTGATGGGCTCTGTAATGGCATTTCAGGATTATCAGATCGTGGGAGACAGTCAATTCATCGGTTTGCAGAATTTTGCGGATGTGCTGTTTGACACAGTGTGGTGGTCATCTCTTGGAAAAACTTTGTATTACATGGCATTATCACTCTCCCTGGGATTCTTCCCTCCAATTATTCTGGCTATTCTGCTGCAGGAAGTATCGCATGGAAAACTGGTTTATCGTGTTATTTATTACCTGCCGGCAGTGATCAGCGGAGTGATCGTGATCTATCTATGGAAACTGCTCTACGACCCGTCTGATGCTGGTGGACTTAATCAGATACTGATGGCGCTGGGTATGGAAAAAAGCCGCTGGATACGGGATGAAAACCTGGCAATGCTCTGCTGCATATTACCCACAGTGTGGGCAGGTGTGGGACCTGGCTGCCTGATCTATCTGGCAGCGCTCAAGGGAATCCCGGATGAAAATTATGAAGCTGCCGATATTGACGGGGCAAACTTCTTTCATAAGATACGCTACATCGTGGTCCCTAATCTGAAAGCTCTGATCATTATCCAGTTCATTGCTGCTTTCATAGCATCCAGTCAGCAAAGCGGGTTTATCCTGGTAATGACCTTTGGAGGTCCTAATGAAGCTACGCGGGTGGCGAATCTGCTGATCTTTGAAAAAGCATATCTCTTTCTCAAATTTGGCGTTGCTACCACGATGGCATGGATGCTGGGTATGATGATGATGGGCTTTACGGTAATCCAATTGCGCAGGCTTAATAAAATGGAATTTAAGACAGCTTCTGCTGAATAAAAGGATATATGATATGCCAATTATAGGAAAAGTGGGACGCAAAACCTTAAAAGTAAGAATTTTGAGTCTGATAATACATATCGTGCTGCTGCTGGGAGCCGTCACAATGATCTATCCTTTTATGGTGATGATATCTGCTTCATTTAAAAGCAATGTTGACGCCCAGACCTTCTCGATTTATCCGCAATTCTTTTTTGATGATGAGATGCTGTATCGCAAATATATTGAAGCCAGAATGGATGAACTGGGCGACAGGATGGCTGAGCAATATAAAAACCGTGCTCTCAGTTTCACATTGCTTGATCCTCCGGCAAAACTGATACCGCAGGTTCATGACGACTGGTTTGAATTTCTGAATGAAAATCATCAAAGACATGATATTTTTGATTATTATATCTCGGAACAGTATGGCAGAGGGATATATCCACGCAATGAGCGGAAATTCCGTAATTATATGAAAAAGAAAACCGGAAGCAGTCTTAACCGCTTGAATGAGCTCTATGAAACTTCCACGCTCAATTGGGATGAGGTACGACTGGAAGAAACAGGGATAACAGGCAGAAATTTTAATGGTGATTATACCGGCTTTTTGACTGAATATAGTGATTTCAGGCATGATCTGCCGTTATGGCAAAGAGTATATGTAAGTCTGGATGGTAATTTTATTAATTCTGAATTACGTCCGCTTTTCAAGAATGAGATCCGGTTAATAAATGACAGTTTACAGACTAATTTTATGAACTGGGAAGAGATCAAGCTGGCTGAAACGATACCTGATGGCACTTTGCAGCCATTCTGGGTTAACTATGTGAAGCAGCGCTTGAATATCCACCATATTCAATTATTGCCTGAAGCGTTGGGAGCCTGGCAGGATTTTGTTCAAGAAAAATATGATGATATCAGCCTGCTGAATAAGACCTGGAAAACTGATTATTCGCAGTTCAGCTCTATCACGATTCCTGCAGAATTGCCACGCAGCGGGGCATTGCCTGTTGATTATACATTTTTCATTGAAAATATGGCTCAGCCGCAATGGCTGAAAGTTACCTCAGTTGAGCTTGATTACCGCAGATGGCTGGCAAAGAAATATGGTGATATAGAAGATTTGAATACCACTTTTGAGCGGGGATATAATGAATTCAAGGAAATTGAGCTGCCCTTGACCAATCCGAAATTCAATCTGGCTAAGGAATTTGACTGGAGCTGGTTTGTGCGCCAGGAAGCTGATTCGCGGTCTATCAGACTAAAGCCCTTAAGTCAGCAGCAGTTCTTAACCTATATGCGCGAACTGCATCCGGGCACAGACGGCTCGCTTGATCTGGCAAGCTTCAATACCGAGTATAACACAAATTATGAGCAGGAAATATTCATCTATCCGCCCCGCAAAATACCGGAAAACGGTAATTATCAAAGGGACTGGCTTAGTTTTGTGCAAAATTATACGTCAAACCGCTTTCTGGAACTGACCCCTGATGAGGAAGGCAGATGGCTCAGCTATCTTACCTATAAATATGGGCATGTGAAGCTTTTGAACCAGGCCTGGCATTTGAGCTGGCGGGATTTCAGCGAAGTGCCTATTGATCATTACCAGATAGACTATTCTATTTATAAAGAACACAAAACAAGTATCTTCTGGGAATTCACCAGGCGTAATTATGTGATGGTGCTGGACGAGATGCTATATAATGGCAGAGCCATGCTCAATACCGTTATTTACTGTCTGCTGGCGATCATCTCCGCACTGATTGTCAATCCTCTGGCTGCCTACGCCATGAGCCGTTATAAACTGCCTGCTACTTATAAGATCATCCTTGTTTTGATGCTGACCATGGCATTCCCGGCAATGGTGATGGGTATTCCTAACTTTTTGATCATGAAAAAGTTCGGGATGCTGAACACCTTCTGGGCACTTATCCTGCCCGGACTCGCCGACGGATATTTCATCTTCCTGCTCAAAGGCTTCTTTGACTCACTGCCAAAAGAACTTTTTGAATCTGCCACCATAGATGGTGCCAGTGAGTGGACGATATTCTGGCGCATTGCCATGAGCCTCTCCAAACCCATTATGGCTGTGATAGCACTCAGTGCCTTTAATGCTGCCTACCGCAATTTTATGTTCGCCTTTATTGTCTGCCAGGATAAATCCATGTGGACGATGATGGTGAATATCTATCAAATGATGCAGCGCACAAGTGCCGGAGTAGGGTTTGCTGCCCTGGTTGTTGCTTCTATCCCTACATTTGTCGTATTTGTATTCTTCCAGAATATCATTATCAGGGGGATAGTGGTTCCTACAGAGAAATAGTTCAGTTAAAAAAATAATCAGAAGCTCGTAATTACATAAATATTATTGAGATAACATTATATCATGAAATTTTATTTGTTAAATCATTAACCTGTCAGGTTAATTTTATTGACAGTTATCTGTCATGAAATAATTATGTTTTTGATCAAGGAGTGAGGTGTGAAGATACAGATTCTGGACAGAAAGCTGAAGAAAGTCATATCAGATGCCCGTAAATTAACAATAGAATACGGTAATAGGAATGCAAGACTTATTATTCAGCGTTATAATGAGCTAAGTAATATTTCTGATCTTGGTACGATGGTAAAATGTAAAGTAGGACGATGTCACTCGTTAACGGGTAATTTAAAAGGAAAATATGCTTTAGATCTGGAGCATCCATTGAGGATGATAATTAAACCTGTTTTTGAATCTGAAAATAAAGATATAAATGAAGTAGTATTTGTTAGTATAGTAAAAATGGAGGATTATCATGGCAAATAGAAAGGTAGCCCCTATCCCAGTGCCACCAGGCGCAACTCTATTGGAACAGATAGAAATATGGGATATGACGCAAAAAGAATTGTCTCTAAGGCTTGGAATGTCCACTAAGCACTTAAACGAGATCATAAATGGTAAATCTCCTATAACAATTGAAACCGCTCTAAAATTAGAGTGTGTATTAGGATTACCTGCATCTTTCTGGGTGGGATTAGAGGCTTCATATCAAGAAGCAGTAACAAGATCAAATCACCTGCTAATTGATGAAAAGGAGAAGGAAATTGCTAATTCAATCAATTATGCTGAAATTGCAAAATTTGGCTGGGTGGAAAAAACGCGAGCAATTAAAAAGAAAATAGATAATCTACGGGCTTTCTTTGGGATAGCAAACCTTAATTACACTCCTCTGTTGATTCCCATAGCATTCAGAAAATCAGAAAAATACACTTCTTCAGAATATGCTTTAGCAACTTGGCTAAGAAAAGGAGAAATCGCAGCTCAGGAAGTACAAACTGACAGGTATTTGAAATCAAAACTTAAAAAAGCTATTCCTGAGATTAGAAAACTTACACTAAAACCTCTTGAAGAAACTATAGATACACTCACTCATCTACTTGCTGATTGTGGTATAGCTTTAGCCATTGTTCCTCATATTTCCCAAACCCATGTAAATGGTGCTATTAAATGGATTTCTCCTGATAAAATAATGCTTCAGTTAAGCCTGAAAGGAAAATATTCTGACATATTCTGGTTTAGTCTCTTTCATGAAATCGGGCATATTTACTTTGGACATTATAAAAAAGGGACATTTATTGATATTCCTGATGTAAATTCTGAAATGGAAATAGAAGCTGATAATTTTGCTAAAAGCACATTGATCCCTGAAAATGAATATTCTAAATTTATATCACCTGGTGTATCACGACAAAGTATAGAAGAATTCTCAAATGAGATCAAAATACACAAAGGTATTATTGTAGGTCGACTCATGCATGATAAAATAATTGATTTCAATCAATTTCATGATCTAAGAGTAAAGTTTAGACTGGGTTAAAATTAGAAGAACTTTTAACAGTTTTGACAAATTTGACATAAAATTCTAAAAAAGTTGAAGATCCTTTTGGACATGGTTAACACAGTGAACGGTGTTAACGATTTTATCAAATTCGCTGCAATTACCCTGATAAAGAACACCCCCTACCAGAGATGGTTTGAAAACGGTCGTTAACTGCACCCCACCTGGAAATACCCGGCGGTGCACAATTAACTTAGTGACAAAAAAAAGATTTGACAAGAAAACCCCGTTTTAGTTATTTACACCATGAGTGTAATAGATGTGGTTTTAATTGTTAAATTTGTTAGGAGGATTGTGATGACTAAGAATTTCACCCAGACGTGGAACGAGAGACGTACCAGATATACTGATGTCGGAAGACATCAGGTTTCGTAGCACAAAGAAATTAGCAGCTATGAAAGTAAACCGAAAAGAGCGCGAATATCAGTTGCGCAGAGAACTGATAATAGATGTATCAGAGCAGCTTTTCTATGAACGGGGATATGAGAATGTTACACTCGGTGATATTGCCAGGGCAGCGGATTACACTAAGAAGACCCTGTATTCATACATAACTGGCAAAGGAGAATTATATTTAGAGGTTTATTGCCGTGGATTAGAAAAGCGCCGCATATTCATAGAAGAATCAATGGATAATGCCGAAACCGGAATAGATAAGATCAAGGCACTGGGAACAGCATACTTTGAGTTTTTTGAAGAGAATCCTCAAATGCTGCTTCTGGTGCAATATTTTGATTATCGTGGTATTGAATATGACAAAGTGGAAGAAAAAGTAGTCAATAAATTTATCAATATCAATAAGGAAGCAAATATCAAGCATCTTTCAGCTTTTACGCAGGGCATTGAAGATGGCAGCATCAATCCTGACATCCAGCCGGAAATAGTTTACAGTCAATTTATCCATTGCCTGAGAGCTATCACCCATAATGCCATCTGGAATAATGCAGAGCATAAAACAGAAGCTGAGAAAAAGAAATTTGCTCATGAGTATTTTTATTACTTTCTAAATTTTTATCTCCGTGGAATTTCATCCCAGCCAGAGAAAATAATCAAATTTAAATATCTGCCAGAAGCAGAAGAAAATGAGGAGTAAATATGATCTTAAAATTTAAAGAAAAACTGGTAAACATCTGTAACGAATTCACTGATCTCAAGTTTCAATTCCATCTCAGAAAATGGCATACGGACTTTTTGAGATTTTATCAGAGTCAAACCAATTATAATATTTCCAAAAGCTCATTGGCTCTGAGCGCCACAGTCCACAAGGGCAAAAGGTATTATGACTTCTCCCTTGATAATCCCACCGAAGAAGCTCTGCGTGAAAAGATCAATGAAGTAGTAAAATTCATTGATGATCTGCCTGAAGACCCTGACTACGTAGATATCGAAGCTAATATCAACAAGACTGCTGAAAAGCCAAAGCCTGATAACAGAGAGACAGTAGATCTGGAGAAAAAGATCGAAATCCTGCAGCAACTTGCCAAGGCAGTAGCACCCTTTGATTATAAGATCTATGGTACTTTTATCTGTAATTACAATGACCTTTACATAGTAAACAGCAATGGCGTGGATAAACATGAAATGAATTCACCAATTGCCCTGGAAGTGAAGGCTGTTAACCAGAAAACAGAAGTTACCGTACTGGAGACATTCGGTGGTGAAAATTTTAAGAGCTTTGACCTGCCTGATTTCCGAGACAGCCTGGTGAAAAAGGCTGAAGCCGGAAATAATGAAATTGTGGATCTGGAACCTGGCAAATACCCCGTGGTTCTTGCACCCCGCTGTATTGCAGAATATTTCATGTATCTGATGAACAGCGTTTCTGCTCGCAGCCTGGACAGCAAAAACAGCTTTTTTGAAGGCAAACTCGACCAAAAACTATTCCCGGAGAATGTCAGCATTACCGATAATCCTCAACATCCTGATATGATGCAGTTTGATTACACAAATTCCGGGCATCCTTATGAAAATCTTAAGATCATTGAAAATGGTGTGTTCCGTAACTTTATGGTCAGTAATTATTATGCTCATAAACTCAAAATGAAAGAAACCGGCTCCGAAGCATCTGCGCTTATTATGGATACTGGAGATAAAACACTCGCTGAGATGATAGCCGGCATTAAGAAAGGAATTTATGTTTCTTCTTTGCACTACATGAATTTCATTAATCCTAAAGAAACTTCAGTTACCGGTCTCACCCGTGACGGCACATTCCTCATCGAAGATGGCAAGATCACCAAGGTGATCAATAATCTCCGTTTCACAGAAAAGATAGTGCGCATCATTGAAAATATCACTGAGATAGAAAATAAAGCGGTCACAATTCCATTTTCCCAGAATTATGGACACTTTGGAATCGACAGTTATCGCATGCCGCATGTGACAATCAGCTCATTTAACATCACATCGTCAACCGGAACCATCTAAGGAGGGAGAAAATTATGAAAAAATTAGTAAATGATATACTCAACAAAACAAAGGCAATGGGCGTTACTTTCGCTGACGTCCGCTATACATCCACTGATGATGAAACCATCTATTTCCAGAAAGGCAGTTTGAAGTATTATGGCAGAGCGATGGACGCTCAGGCTATTGGTGTTCGCGTGCTGATTGATGGTTGCTGGGGTTTTGCCGGAACTGATATCCTGAATACTAGCGAGATAGATAAAACTATAAAACTTGCAGTTACAAATGCAAAGCTCGGAGCAAAATTCCGTAACCAGAAGATCAAATATACCCCTTCTAAAGCAGTGCAGGCAAGTTATATCTATCAGCCCGAAGAAGACCCCTTCCTGATGGATGATCAAACCAAACTTAACCTTATGGAAAGTATTGCCACAAAACTTACACTGGATAAGAAGATTGTTTTTTCTTATACTTATGTGTCTTTCTATCGTCAGTATAAGGTTTATGCCAATACCGAAGGCACTTTTGTGGATACCCTGGTTTATGATACTCTGCCAACCATGTATGTGCTTGCCAGTAACGGCAAAGAAACCATGTGCCGTACTTTCCCGGGACACATGAATGGTCGTCGGGGAGGATTTGAAGTATTACGTAATCTTGAGATGGAAAAAAATACTCAAATCATTATCGAAGAAGCCATCCAACTGTTGGACGCTCCCCGCATAGAAGAAGAACGCGCTGACATCATCATCGGTGGTGGACATTTAGCTCTTCAGCTTCATGAATCCGTGGGACATGCCACAGAAGCTGACCGCATCTTCGGAAAAGAGATCTCTTATGCCGGAAAAACATTTATCAAACCAAAGATGCTGGGTACTTTCCAGTATGGTTCTCCCATCGTAAATATATATTCTGACAGTACTGATAAGCGTGGTATGGGCTATCATCCGGTAGATGATGAAGGTATCCCAGCCAGACGCTGTGACATCATCAAAGATGGGATTCTGGTTGACCAGCAAACTTCACGTGAAATTGCTCCCCTTTTGAACCTTCAACCTTCGTCAAATATGGTAGCAAGCTTCGCTGATGATATCCCTCTGGTGAGAATGACTAATTTCTGCCTGGCACCCGGTAAGGGATCACTCAAAGATCTCATTGCTGATACTGAACATGGATACCTCGTGGATCATACCAAAACCTGGAGTATTGATGATAACCGTAACAACTTCCAGTTCAGCACAGAAATCGGTTGGAAAATTGAAAACGGTGAAATTACTGGAATAGTCAAAGAACCTACATATTTTGGCATTACTCCAGAATTCTGGAATGCCTGTGACCGCATCTGCGGACCCGAAGAATGGGAAATGCACGGCACATTCCACTGCGGAAAAGGTGAACCTGGGCAGGGAATGCACCTCTCACATGGTGTAGCTCCAGCTAGATTCCGGAATATCGTGGTCAACGTGAAAGCTTGATTTTTCTCTAGGAATTCTCCTGAACCGGAGCTGAAAAGCTCCGGTTCTTTTTTTTTGGGGGGGGGGGGATGGACGAAATGGACAGGGTGGACAATATGCTAATCGCGCCCTATCTAAGTCAGTCCCGATACATCGGGATGAACCGTACTCAGGATAGGATTTCTGGGCGGCAGTTTAGTGGTAATAATGGTCGCCAGAAGTCTTGTCAGGAGTACCAGCCAAAACTCCTGCTTAGTGGAGTGGATGATGTACAAAAAAAACCGGCAGTTGGAAGCTGCCGGAGACCGAACTCGGAGGTGAGTAAGATCAATTTATAAATTTTTAATATTCAATATCTGGTTTCACCATTTGCCGAGTATCTGGTGGGAGAGAAGGAGATTGATTTCCTGCTGTTTGCGGATCAGGTTGTAATATCGGGTATTATATGAGAGCTGGGCATTTTGGAGATCAAGTCTGTTTCTATCGAGACCGATCAAGTCAATGGTTCCAAGCTGATATTGCTGTTGCGCCATATTTAGATTCTGCTGAGCAAGATCAAGTTTCTGCTGATATAAATTCCGGGTGGATTCAAGATTTTCAAGCTCCTGATTGAGTACCTGAAGATTGTTTTCCAGTTGTCTGCGGTAAATATCCAGATCAAGCTGCAGCAGATTGAGAGAGCGTCTGGTGATAGCATGAGCTTCGTTTTTCTGCAGCAAATTGAAGATATTCCAGGAAGCGGTAAGTGAGAGCGTATTGGAATATCTGTAATAATCATCAGTGGTAAAACAGCCATCGTCATTATTCTGATAAAGGGTATAACTGAGCGACAGATCAGGAAGAAAACTGAGCTTTTGATGGATGAGAGATGCTTTTGTTTTATTGATACTATTATTTTTTTGTTTGATCATAAGATTTTGTGAGAATTCACCGGGTCTGGATTCAGTATCAAATTCCGGAACAGCAAGCCCAGAGCCATTATCATCAATATTCAGATAATTAAAGAGTGAGTTACGGGAATTGATCAAGGCAATTTCAGCATCCTTTACAGCAATATCATAATCAATGAGATAGATCTCGCTTTGCCTGAGATCGAGCAATGATTTTTTGCCGTTTTCATAGAGGATATTGGTCTGCTGATGGATTTTTTGCTGGAGCAATAGATTTTGCTGCTGAATAACGAGCACAGTCTGATTTTGTAGAACACTCAGATATAAATCAAACACAGTATAAGCAATGGATTTTACGGTGTGATCCAATGCCAGTTCAGCATTTTGCCGGTCATAATTATCGGAAATAATGCTAAAGAAGGTAGGGTCATTAAGGTAGAGAGATTTTTCCAGAGTTATCATCGCTGAATTAGACCATTCCTGTGGTTCATTATCCAGATAGCTGGATTTATAAAGGTTGATAGATGCTGAGGGGAGAAGTTCATAGTAGCTGCTGCGCAGTCTGCCGGAAGCATCTTTGAGATTTGTATCAGCAAACTGACCATCATAAGAATTTTGCAGGGCAATAGTGATGAATTGCTCCAGAGAATACTGCTGTGCCTGGCAAAAGAGGGCAATTAGCGTAACTATAATGAAAATAATAAACTTTTTTTGCATAATATTTCCTGAGTATTTAATCTTTTTTAGAATTTTTGGATCTGAACATGAGCGGGATACGATCAGTTTCGGGAGCACCGATCTGGATAAGTTCCCAGTCTTTATCATACTCCTTGATGTAATGTCTCAGAGTAGTAACTTTTTGTTCTGTATCCGGGTTTTCATCTTCCCAGTGGATGATCTCAACTCTGTATTTCAGTGTTTTCTTTCTGCCATTGATGCGGACATCAATTTCCACATTTTGTTCGGCTTCCAGGGTGGGGATAGAAAGTGATATTTCTCTCATGATTAACTCCTTTTATTGTAGTGAATCGTTTTTTTTAGACTTATTCATATTTCAGTATCTCAGACGGGTTACGGTTTGCCGAACGGAGGGAATGGATGAGAATAGTACCCAGGGCAACAATTATGGTAATGACGGCAGCGATGAGAAAAACGAGGGGATTGATCTTTATGCGGTAAGCATAAGTGCTGAGCCATTTATCCATCAGATACCAGATAACGGGGACGGCTATAATGATAGCCAGGATGATCTTTTTGATCATATTTTTGACGAGTAGGATAACTATATCACTTGAAGAAGCACCAATTGCTTTGCGGATACCGATTTCTTTATTGCGCCTGACATTATCAAATATGGAAAGTGCCAACAGACCGAGAAGAGCGATAAATATGGCTATAAATGTAAATACACCAAAGACGCTGCCAAACTGGATATCCTTTTTATACTGACGGTCATAGAACTCGTCGAGAAAGAAATAATCATAAGGATTGCCGGGGAAAAACGTGTCCCATTCTTTTTTGATTACCTTAATATACTGAGAGATATCTTCTGAGTTAAACTTGAAAGAATAATAGCTTTCGAGGAAATCATAATAAGGAAATGAAAGCGGAATAACGGATGTTTTCAAAGACATCTGATTGAAGTTATCGATCACGCCGACCACCGTGACATCCCTGCGTCCCAGATGTATTCTTTTCCCAATAGAATTTTCAGGAGATATAAATTCAAAACGATCCACGGCGGCTCTATTGATAACCACAGCAGAATCATCAGAGGCAATTTCACGATCAAAGTTTCTGCCGGCAATGAGTTTGATATCAAATGTGGGGATGAATTGATCATCTATACCTGCGATGTACATGACGGCATTTTTATCTTCCGATTGCTCGAATGCCCTGCTGCCGTTTCCCCAGAATATTTCATCACCGGGTACGTTTGTGGAAGTGGTAAATGACTTCACGAAGGGATATTTTGTGATCTCATCTTTGAAGGCGTAAAACTGTTCGGTAAAAAGCGAATCACTTTCATAGTTGCCGGGAGCTTTGAGCACGAAAGTATTATCAAGATCAAAGCCGATATCTTTGCTTCGCATAAAATCAAGCTGTTGATATACTACAATGATCCCTGATATGAGAGAGAAAGAGATAATGAACTGGAATATCACGAGTGCAGAGCGGATGTAATTATCTCTGCTTTTGCCGGTAATAGTACCTTTGATGATCGTTGCAGGAGGAAATGCTGATAAGATAAAGGCAGGATATAAACCTGAGATATAAGTTCCGAAGATGAAGAGCCCAGTGAGATATAACCAGATATTGAGATCTGAGAGTAATTTCAAGGTAAGGGGAACACCTGTAAATTGCCTGTAAGCAGGCAGAAATATTTCCACGAGTACAAATGCAATTATCGCAGAAATGAGATTAAGGATTACCGATTCCAGCAAAAACTGCTGAATGAGCTGTTTTCTGGAAGCACCCACGACTTTGCGAATGCCAACTTCACGACTGCGATCTACAGCTCTGGCAGTTGCCAGATTGATATAATTTACCCAGGCAATGAATAGAATAAAAAAGGCAATAATTGTGAGAAACTTTATTGATGTGGCATTTCCATTTTCATCAGGTTCAGATTCCTGAAGCAGATCAGAGTGGAGATGTATGCTTTGCAGCGGTTGGAGAGGAAATTCATTTCTACTATTATACTTTTCCCACCGTTCCTGGAACTTTTCAGTGAGCCAACTATCAAACTTTTTATTGAACTCAATATAATCCGTTCCGGGTGCAAGCTTTACGTAAGTATTGAAATCATACCATCCCCAGGCGGTTTCAGCATCATCACCAGTCCAGTCAATAAGAGTTTGATAAGAGATCAGGAAGCTGAACTTGATGTGTGAATTTGCGGGAATATCAGCAAGAACACCAGTGATCTCAAGATCCCGATGAGAAAACTTAACCGTTTTGCCAATGGGATTTTCATTACCAAAAAATCTTGTTGCTGCTTCTTGAGTGATCACGCATGTATTGGTGGCACTGAGAGCAGTTTCTGGATCACCGGCAATCAGCGGGAATGAAAGCAATGTAATAAAAGACGGGTCAGCGATCTGCATCTTTCTTTCCCGAAAGCTTTTTTCAGGTGTGGAAACAATGCCATCAATGGGAAATGCCCGGCAAAATTCCAGAACTTCGGGGAAATTATCTTTCATAGCGGGACCTACTGCTGGAACAGCTGCAGCACATTCCACCTGCAAATTGCCATTTCTATAAATATTGAATTGCACTCTGTAAATATTTTCAAAATCGTCATGAAAGCGGTCATAGCTGTTTTCATAACTCACATATTGCATGATGAGCAGGCATACTGCCATACCTATGGAAAGCCCCAGAATATTGATCAGCACAAAACTTTTATTCTTTTTGATGTGCCTGAAAGCTGAGAGCAGGTGATTTTTAAACATTGTGTTTCTCCTATTCGTACTTCAGAGCCAGTACAGGATTAGTGCCAGCAGCATGAAGCACATGAAAACTGACGGTCAACATGGCAATAATTAGAGCAGCCAAACCGGAAATAATAAAGAATAACAGATTTATAGGAGCTTGATATACGAAATTGCTTAACCAGTTTTTCATGATGAAATATGCCAGGGGCCAGGCAATGATATTTGACATCAGCACCCATCTGGCAAAATCTTTGGACATCATAAGAACTATAGAGCCTACTGGTGCACCCAGAACTTTGCGGACAGCAACTTCACGCCGTCTCTGCTGAGCAGTGAACGATGCCAGACCAAAGAGCCCCAGGGAAGCGATAAAAACAGCCAAAACAGCAAAGATTGTGATATTCTGAGCAAACACAAGATCCTGCTGGAACTGAAAACTGAAGATATCTTCCAGATAATTGGCATTGAATGGAACCTCTGGATCCACTGAATGAAAAATATCTTCAATAGCCTGCTGATAAGCTGGATCATCATTCTGTAATCTCACCAGGTAACGAGGGATGAATTGACCAATATGGGCGATGATCATGGGGTTTACCTGGCGACGTGCAGTGGTGAAATTAAAGTCTTTTACAACGCCGACCACAGTTCGTTCGAGGCGATCTTCATTCTGGTCTATCATAGTGATCTTTTTACCAAGTGGATGAGCCCAGTTGAGTTTTCGGGCAGCAGCTTCATTGATGATAATAGAACTTTCAGGGTCAGTAATCAACTCAGGATCAAAGTTTCTGCCTTCAACTAAGTTTATCTTTAGCAGATCAATGAGGTTATCATCAATTTGCAGACGGTCAAACATCATTCCAGTTTCCCGGGTATAACCTTCAGGGATAATTTCCAGACGGACAAGTGTGCCTCCTGGTAAATTGGAAGAAGTAGCAACTCCCTCCACGAAAGTGAGGTTTTCTATTTGCTCTTTAACGAGTTGAGCCTGATCTCGAAATACGTTTCTGATCACCAGAACATTATTTTTATTATAGCCGAGATCTGTTTTCTGCAAAAATTTTACCTGATCCAGAACGATCAGGACAGAAATGATCAAAGCAATCGAGACAGAGAATTGTAATACCACCAGAATAACTCTTTGAATAACACCCTTTTTACTGGTAGAGAATTTGCCTTTTAGCACTTTTACGGGAGTGAAAGAGGATAAAATTGAAGCAGGATATAAACCAGCCAGAAAGCCAACCATGATTGCCATTACCAGAATATAAATACTAAATTTATAATTTTCTATCAGATTATAGCTGATATCCTTTTGGAGGAAGTTATTCAGGTAGGGTAAAGCAACCTCAAAGAGCACCAGGGCAATGAGCATGGCGATAAAAGTAGTAAGTATTGATTCTCCGATGAATTGCCTGAAAAGCTGCCTGCGATTACCTCCCACCACTTTTCTAATACCAACTTCCAAAGCTCTGCGAGCAGCTCTGGCACTGGAGAGATTGATAAAATTAATGGAAGCAATGATCAAAACCAGCAGAGCAACAATTGCCAATGTGTAAACCTTCATCCGGTCAGTTTTGCCATTATTGAGAAAGTCATAACGCAGATGTGCTGAACCCATATGAACGTCCAGGAGTGGTTGCATTCCAACAGCAAATACTTCAGCAAACCCGTTTTCAGTGGCATAAGTATTCAATTTTCCCAAAACGACCTGAGGATCAGCTTCCGGATATATCCGAAAGTAACCGATAAGAGCAAGATTTTCCCATGATTCCCACCAGACTGGATTATCCCTGGTATTCAAAGGTGCTATCAGATCAAATTGCAGGTGCGAATTGTGAGGTACATCCCTGATTATCCCGGCAATATAAGCATCTTCCATTTGAGGGTTAACGAGAGGTTTTCCCACAGCGTCACCTTCAGGATACAGCATTTCAGCAAAAGATTCAGATATATAGACACCTCTAAGATCACTTAGCGGATGATTCTGGTCAGAAGCAAGTATTTCAAAACTGAAAACATCAAAAAAACTGCTGTCTGCCAAAAGAACTCTGGCAGCGATCGTAGTTTCTTCATCAGTCTCATTTTCATTTCCCGGCAAAGGTAGATTTATTCCCATTGCGGTGATTCGCGTGGCAGCTATGATTTCTGGAACAGCATCTGCCATACCTGCAACAAGAGGTCCGGCTGTAATTGAATAACTGAGAGCTCCTTCATCCTCAGAATTATCAACTGTCAGCAGGTGATAGATATTTTCGGCATCTTTGTGGAAATGATCATAAGTGAGATCATCAATCACATAAAATGAAATGATCAGACATACAGCCAGGCCAATGGCAAAGCCACCGATATTTATGGCAGAATATGTTTTCTGCCTCCAGATATTTCTGAATGCGATACGTAAATAATTTACTAACATTTTATAACCTCTACTCGTATTTTAATATATCAGCGGGATTCGAGTGTGCAGCCCGAAGAGTTTGATAGCCAACTGTGACAACAGCCAGCAGGAATTGCAAAGCAATTGGGATCACAAAATCAAGGATAGTAAGATCATAGTGATAGACGAATTGCTTTAGGAAGAGATTTGCCAGATACATGGCAACTGGAATAGCAATAATGGCTGCGATAGCCACCCAGCGAAGGAAACTGCTGGTGAGTTGGAATATGAGGTTATTAGTACTCGAGCCTAAGATCTTTCTGATACTGATCTCTTTGGCACGTCTTTCTGTCATAAAAGATGACAAACCAAATAATCCCAGGCAGGAGATAAAAACAGCCAGGCAAGTGAAATATAAAATAATAGAATGAGTACGTCTGGTATCATAATACATTCTGGCAATACTTTCATCCAGAAAAGTGTATGAGAAGGGGAAGCCGGGACAGGTTTCAGCCATGGAATTTTCGATGTATTTAATGGTGGAATTCATATCTTCAGGAGCAATTCTGATCATGATAATACTTCTGAACCAACTAAGCTGCGAGATGAGAAGAGGTCTTATTTCCCCTGAAAGTGAGGTATTATGGAAATCCTTGATAACTCCCACTATATAACCATCATGGCCGAACATGCTGAATTTTTTACCAATCGGGTCTTTCATTTCCATTAATTTGACCGCAGTTTCATTAACCACGTATTCAATTTCCGGATGAACTGCTTTATCCAGAGTAAAACCATTACCGGCAACAAATGGAATCTGAAAGAGCTTAAAGAAATCATTATCAGTGTTATAGAAGCGAAAAATCACTCTATCGTCATTTGGTTTTCCTTCCCAGGTGACGGGGTTTACGTTTCCCACTTGTGAGGGAAGAGAAGTGGAAGTGGTTACAGCCAATACATTTCTATTTTTGAGCAGTTCTTCTTTGATAGTATCATACTTTTGATATTGTTCATTTCGCATAGGCAGATGAATCACATAATCTGTATTAATACCCAGGTCTTTTTTATTGATATAATTGATTTGCTGATAAATTGCAAAAGATAGAATAATGAGAATAATGGAGATCGTGAATTGGAAAACTACCAGTAATTTACGGAAAGATTTCATGGAATCCGAGCTGAATTTATGACAGAAGATCTGAACAGGTGAATAAGATGAGAGGAAAAAGGCAGGATATGTTCCGGCAAAAATCCCTGTAAATAGCACAATTAGAGGAAAGCCAATGATGAATAGGAGATTTGAGATAGTAATGGAGGTATTTTTGGCAGTTAATAGATTGAATTGAGGCAATAGGAGTTCAACCAGGGCGATAGAAAGAAGCATGGCAATACAGGTGATTAACATTGATTCTGAGAGGAACTGCATTATGATCTGTTTCCTCTGAGCCCCCATTATTTTCCTTACACCAATTTCTTTGGTGCGCAGGGCATAACGGGCATTTGCCAGGTTCATAAAATTGATACAGGCAATGAGGAGAATGAGGATTGCTATGCCACTAAGAACATAAACCATAATCAAACCGTCTGGAGTATCTAAGGGGGAATAGAGATGCACATGACTAAATAGTTGCAGGTAGAGCATATCCTGATCTATCTCCCTGGGGCTATGATCAACCAGAGCAGTTTTGATCTTTGGTGCAAATTTTTCATAATCAGTATTAGGATACAATTGCACAAAGCCGGAGCATTCCCAGCTCCAGGTATCAGCTCTTTCACCCATCACAGCAAAAGAAATGATATAATCAATATTCAAGCTTGATTGAACAGGAAAATCTTTAATGATCCCTGTAACAGTAAAGGGACTGTCATTATTGACTATGATAGCTTTTCCCATAGGAGATTCATTACCAAAAATTTTATGTGCAGAACTGCTGGTGAGAATAATAGAACTGGGATCAGACAACGCAGTTGCGGCATCTCCTCTGATAAACTCCACATCAAACATCTCAAAGAAATTTGGCTCCGTCGCCATCACGTTACTTTCATTAAAATCTTTGTCGTTATAATTAAGTGCAAGATTATTAAAAAACCGATACCGGGCTGCATTTTTTATCTCGGGATAATTATCTCTTAGAACTGGTACCATTTTGAGGGGTATAGTTCTACCTCCGGAAGGAGAAGCACTTTGCTCATCATACATGGAAATCTGGTAAATATTTTCAATATCCTGATGGAATTTATCAAACAGCAGTTCATCTTGGACCCAGAGCAACAGCAGGAGACTAACTGTCATACCCAGAGCCAGACCCAGAATATTGATCAAAGAATATCCCTTATGTTTCTGCAAATGTCTTAAAGCTATCTTCAAATAATTTTTCAGCATAATCTGCTCCAGATCATTTTAGTAAAAGCAGTTTTCCAGCAGTTTCATTTTCATGATCATCTGCCTTGATCAGGTAAATGCCGGATGGGAGGATTTCTCCCTGCTCATTTCTGGCATCCCAGCAGTATTCCGGTTTGCTGTCTGAAAGCCAGAACTCATTAACTTTTTCACACTTCAGGTTAAATATCTGATAATGAATTTTGTCGTTTTCCTGACGCCTGGTATGCTCATTCATCCGGTAGATAGTGGTTGATTGATTAAAGGGATTAGGATAATTACAGCAGCGAGTGGAAGCAGGAGCAATATTGCTGCTATCATTATGAGTAAGATAAATATTTGCAAAGTAGGGTATCCTGTTTTTGGCAGTGATCGTCAACCTGAGAAAATTTTCATTGAAATCTTCCAGTATAACAAATCCTGAGCCATTCGCATCAGCCTTTTCTGCATAAATCAGATTCCCTTCACTGTCTGATAGAGCAAAAAGGGCATTAGGCTCTGTAGTAAGATCAAAAAATAAGCTTTGGTCAATGAAATAGTTATATTGTACATCCAGCTCCTGTGGAATACCCAGACATGGCGTCAAAGAAGGATCACCAAGCAGCGTAAGCGAATAAATATGTCTCGTTTTAAGGCTTTCATCAATACCATTGACTCCTTCTACAGCATGACGCATTTCATTAATGATCCTACCCAGATTATCATATTCCGGGTGCATCAGGGCATCAAAAAGTCCCATTTGATCTGGAGTAAGGGGCAGGAAGGGATCATTATTCCCGGTAGCTATTTTCCAGTTTACATTTAGATAAGTTCTGGTGGTGTTACCTATATAGGCAACACCACCTTTATCAGGCAGATTAATAAATGCTTCACCGAAGCAATCATTCTCAAGGAATGTTGCCGAGCATCAGCCCCCACCCATCACAATTGGGTATTTTTGATAGTTATCCAATTCTTCCAGGTCCGCAATTGTGAAATCTGGATACTTAAATCGAAAGGCATCAGAATTACCTATATAGTAATAAAAACCAGTTCCAGAATTAATTTCATTTTTTATATCCTGCACCAATGCTAAAGTATCCGCATGGGGATACAACATGCTGATGCCATTTATTCCATTTGTTTCATAAGTATAGGGATTATAGTATGTATCGTTAAAATACCAGTCCCAGCCATAATTGATCACAGCATTCCGATGATCAGCATAATCTGGACTATTATTGGAAACCCCCAGAGCATTTGACAGATAGGAGAGATCAGCAGCATTCAGGTACTGATCTTTTTCATACCAGATAGTTTTGTTTACCAGAGCAGATAATTCTATTCCATTGCTGCAAGGAAATCTGCCAACATAAATATCAGGAATTCTATTAAGGTCAGTTACTTCACCAATTACTCCATATATCAGGTCAGAATGGATATCTCCAGGACCATTCGGCAAACCTTCCGACTGAGTGGGAATGCTGTAATCTCCAGTGGCATCACCAATCAGCAGAAGAAACTTTGGAGCAGGCTCCAGAAGAAAATACTGTTCTTCAACCCAGGAATCAATTTCTTCAATTGTGCTTTCAGATTCACAAAAAAGGCTGGTAATAGCAAATCCCTTTTCCGTTTTCCAGTCACAGAAATCATTTAAAGAAGGATTGTCCTCCCAGTATTGATCAGCAACAATCAGGAAATTATCCTGAGCAGAAAGGCATAGGTAAAACATGATAACCAATCCGAGCACAAGATACTTTTTCATATTTATCTCCAGCTATTAATCTGGCTGGATCATGCCATCCAGAAGGTTAATGATCCTATCACCAAAAGCAGCTTTCTCACGGGAATGTGTGACTTGAATGATAGTCGTCCCTTGCTGGTTCATCTTCTTTAATGCTTCCATAATTTCCAGACCCTGCTCAGAATTGAGATTTCCGGTAGGTTCATCAGCCAGCAGCAGGTCTGGTTTCCCGATAATAGCCCGGCAGATACCCACCAATTGCTGCTGTCCTCCAGAAAGCTGATTGGGGAAAAGGTCTTTTTTAGCAACAATATTGAATTTATCAAGGATATCACAGACCAGGCTTTTTCGTTCAGCGGATTTCACTTTTTGGTACAAGAGGGGAATTTCAATATTTTCATAAACTGTGAGCTCGTCTATCAGATGATATTGCTGAAATACAAAGCCAATTTCGTGTTTATGGATCTCTGTACGTTTTTTGTCATTGTAGGAATGGATGGGAATATCCTTATAGAGGTATTCACCTTCATCAATAGATTCCAGCATTCCCAAAAGGTAAAGCAAAGTAGATTTTCCTGCCCCGGATGGTCCCATCACAGTTATAAATTCTCCCTGCTTCACTTCCAGGTCTATATCCCTGAGGATATACTCACGCCGGTATTTATTAACGTAGTATTTAAAAACTTTCTGCATTTTAAGCATTATATCTCCTATTCATATTTCATTATATTCGCTGGATTCTGGTTTGCTGCTTTGAGAGTATGAAAACCTACAGTTATAATGGCAATGATCAACGCTGCGAAACCCGCGACAACAAATAAGAGGGGATTCAATGGCGTTCTATAGGCAAAATTCTGCAGCCAGGCACTCATAGCATACCAGGCAAGGGGCCAGGCGATCAGATTTGCGATCAGCACCCATTTTATAAAATCACTGGTTAATAATACAACTATAGACCAGATGGGAGAGCCAAGCACCTTACGTATTCCAATTTCACGGGTTCTTTTTTCTGTGATGAATGCTGCCAGGGCAAATAATCCCAGACAGGCGATCAAAATTGCGATAATAGCAAAAACTGCTATCTTCTGCGCAAAGCTGTCTTCTTCCCTGAATTGCATCATAAATATATCATTAAGCGGGAAGTAATCAAAATCACGTTCCGGTAAAAACTCATTGGACACTAATTCAATTTGAGAGGCTGCCAGTTCAATGTCATTTGTGCGAACCAACAGGAAATCACTTCGCGGGTTATAATGAATGATCATGGGTTCGATCACATTTTTTGCTTCTCCAAGATGAATGTCTTTGATCACACCAATTACATTAAGTTCCACATCTACACCATCAGCGGGAACCCAGATTATTTTATGACCATCAATATTATCCCAGCCCGTCATTTTAAAGGCAGTTTCATTCATCAATATTGAAGATGCTGAGTCAGCTTGAGATCCTCTGATAAAATTTCTACCTGTGATCAAATCCACGTCAAGCGCATCAATGAAATTCTCATCAACAAATATCTCATCAGTCATTATGCCAATTTCATCTGTGCGATAATCAAAATATACCTCAGCAGTAGGTAATGTGTTACCAGGCAGCTGACGCAGTCTGGCAGAATTGCTTACTGCTGGTAGTTCCATCACTCTCTCTTTGAATATATCTGATTCCAAATCAATTCTCACGTCCCGGGTCCTGATTACCAGAACACTTTCCTTATTATAACCAAGATTGATTTTCTGCATATATTTTAATTGACTAATAACTACGAGCACTGCCAGGATTAAAGCAATAGAAATCGAAAATTGCCCGATAACCAGAATCCGGCGCATGACAATACCCTTCTTACCGGATTTAAATTCACCTTTGAGAGTACTGATAGGCTTAAATGATGATAACACCATTGAGGGATATAAACCAGAAATTACACCAATAAAGATCGCTGCTAACATTGCAAAAGGAATAGTGAATGGATTCTGGATGATGTTAAATTCAAGAGGTTTGTTTAAGAATGGCTGTAGCCATGATAAGGAGATTTCTACGGCTCCCAGAGCTATGATCATTGCCAGAATTGTATATAGGATTGATTCTGTTAGAAACTGCATTGATAATTGGAATTTATCAGCACCAAGAACCTTTCTGACACCTATTTCCTTACCTCGATTAGAAGATTTTGCTGTGGATAGATTGATGAAATTTATGGAGGCAACTATCAAAACAAGGATTGCAATGATGATAAGGCTGTAAGGGATAGAGGCATCACTTTTATTCAGATTAAAGGCATCATACCTCAGTTCAGAAGATTTAAGATGCATCTCCAGTAATGGCTGCATTACTGGCGTGAACATAGTGGTCATCCCATTTTGCCTGGCTACATCAACGATTTTTTGTTCCATTGATTTAACGTCGATATTATCCTGCACTCTCACATATCCTGTAAGGGTGAGATTTTCCCATGAATCCCACCAGAGCGGGTTAAATGAAGGATCCATTGTAATTATTACACCGTACCGCATATGAGTGTTTAAAGGGGGCTCTTTTACAATTCCAGCCACATAGCCATTCTCTATAAAACTGATCTCAATGCTCTTTCCAACTGGATCTTCATCACCATATATTGCTTCAGCAGTAGCTTCTGTAAGATATACAGCATTAGGATCGGAGAGAGGATTTTCTTTCTCACCACTGATAATTTCTGGTCGAAATACCCTGAAATAATCACTATCGGTGAGTAATGCTCTACGGAAAATTGCCATGGAATCTGGTTGTTCAATATCATTTCTGAGCAGGCGTACACCATAGCGTCCAATCCGCGTTGCTGCCACCACTTCCGGTACGTTTTCTTCCAGAAACCCATATAAAGGTCCCACTGTGACAGCGGATATCCAGTCCTTGGAATTATCATTAGATACTATTCTATAGATATTCTCCGGTTCTTCAAATTGATGATCAAAGGTGAGATCATCAAGAACATAAAGACTGATGATTATGCAGACATAAAGTCCCAGAGCAAATCCCAGAATATTGATAAAGGAGTAACTCCTGTTTCTGGAAATTCCCCTTAATGCAAGTAAAAAGTATTTCTTAAACATAATAATTTCTATTCATATTTCAAAGCATCGGCTGGATTTGCATTTGCAGTTCTTACTGTTTGGAATATAATTGCTATCATTGCAATGAGCACAGCTATGGCTCCTGAAATGATAAAAGTGAGGATCCCGGGATCTATATGGTAAGCAAAATTCTTTAACCACTGCCTGGCTACATACCAGCCAAGGGGAATGGCAAAAATATTTGCCAGAGCTACCCACTGGATAAAATTTAATAGTAGAAGCCGGGTCATTTCTCCCGTAGTGGCACCAAGTACTTTGCGAATTCCTATCTCTTTGCGGCGCTGACTGATAGAATGACTGGAAAGTCCCAGTAATCCAAGACAGGCAACAAAAATGGTCAGAAGAGAGAATATTTTCACAACTGTGCCGGTATTCTGGTCTCTCGAATATAAGGCATTGAATTCATCATCCAGAAAAATGAAGCTAAATGGATAATCGGGGAAAAATTCCTGCCATTTTGTTTCCATATATTCCAACGCTTCATTTATTCTGCCCTTTTCAATTTTTGCTGCAATAAAGCTTGCGGGATTATTTAAAAGAGGATAAATTATTACTGGCTCGATGTTTTGATGCATTGTAATAAAATGAAAATCCTTAACTACTCCAATAACCTCCACGCCTACAGAATCACCAGATTCTCTATAGATCATCATACCGATTGGATTTTCCCAGCCTATTTGCTGAACAGCTGTCTCGTTGATCAGGACGCTGTTTTCATCAGAATCTTCATTTTCAGACCGGAAGTTTCTACCTTCTATAATCTGCATATCAAGTGCTGATATGAAATCAGGTTTAATATTTAATCTGCTCCAAATCCAGATATCATCAGAAGCAGACCCTTCTGGAAGAAGACCTGTTCGGCTAAAAGTACGTCCTGGTATATTACTCGCTGATCCAACACTTTTGATCCCGCTGAATTCACGCAGAGAAGCACTGAAATTATCTGCTTGATTATACATTGGTCTGCCAGACATTTCGAAAACAGCAACCTGCTCTCTATTATATCCAATATCTTTTTGTGAGATATAATGCATCTGCTGCTGAATGATCACCGTTAGTCCGATCATGGCAATGGAAAGGGTGAACTGAAATATCACCAATATACGACGCAGTAAAACACCTTTATCCTGTGATTTAAATGCCCCCATTAGAACCTGAACCGGTTTATAGCGGGATAACACAAATGCCGGGTATAATCCTGCCAGAATACCGATCAAAATACAGATCGCCAGCATGGAATAACCTATCAATTGTAACTCTTCACCACCCATGATAATCTGAGAACCAGAGATACTGTTCAAAAAAGGTATTGTAAGTTCCAGTAAAGGGATTGCCAGCAATATCGATAGCAGTGTGATTCCCAGTGATTCACCCAGAAACTGCATACGGAGCTGGCTGATTTGAGATCCCACAACTTTTCGGATGCCTACTTCACGGGAGCGCTGCAAACTGCAGGCAGTTGAAAGATTCATATAGTTCACTGTTGCAATGACCAAAATCAAAAGAGCAATTATAGCAAAAATGTAAATATTTTTAATATCTCCTTTATTAGCGATTCTATCAAAGATAACGTCTGTGGAATGAAGATGGACATCATTGAGAGCCTGCAGGGTAATAGTGAAATTTTCTCCCACATCATATTCTCTGGTTAAAGCTGTAATTCGCTCATCAAGACCAGTTAGATCAGCTTTGGGGGCAGCCAGCATATAAGTGGGCATTGCAATCATCTGCCACTCTTCCAGCCAGATAGGTCTGGTGCTGTTTTCCGGTTGTTGTGCTTTTGCCAGAGCTGCAAAAGTTGAAATCGAAGCCAGGGCATCAAAGGTGAAATGAGTATTAGCCGGTAAATCTGACATTATTCCAGTCACTGTCATTTCTATTCCAGCAGCTTTCACAGACTTTCCCATCACCTCTTTATCACCGAATAATGAATTAGCCATTTTAGTGGTTAAAACTAAATTGTAAGGTTCGGAAAGTGCCGTTTGAATATCCCCTTTCAATAATTTAAAATCGAATATTGCAAAGAAATTGGTGTCTGCTGCTCTCATTTTTTCAGCATAAATCCCTTGTTCGTCTCCGATTTGCATCAACGTTCTGCGTCCACCGGATACTCGCGTAGCAGCTTCAATTTCAGGAAAGTTATCCGTCAGAACAGTTCCCAAAGGAGGCATTGTGATACCCACCCTCTGCTTATTTGTACCCAGTGCTGCATCAATGGTAAGTACGCGATATATCCTGTCCGCTTTGGAAAACATATTTTCATAAGAATACTCATAATTGATAAATAACATAATAAGTAAACAGGCAGTTATCCCAATAGTAAGTCCCAATATATTGATAAGAGAATAAAGTTTATTTCTTAGAATATTTCTTATAGCAATTTTTACATAATTTTTGAACATAATGCACTCCTATTCATTTCGTAAAATATCAGCAGGATTTGTATGACTTGCCTTTAATATCTGAATACTTATCGTAAAGATACAAATCAATAATATCACTAAACCTGCAGTTAAAATTGATTCAAGCGATATTGACGTTCTGTAGGCGAAATTTGCCAGCCATTGGTTTAAAAATATCAAGGCAGCCGGTATAGCTAAAATAAATGCTAATAGAGTAAGATTGAGCTGTTCTGTGATAACAAGCATTATCAGACTATAAATACCTGCTCCCAGCGATTTTCTGATCCCGATCTCGCGCCTGCGATTTTCTGTGATCAACAGCATCAAACCCAGAAGACCAAAACTTGCTGTGATAATGGCAATATAAGTAAATATAACCGTGATCTTTCCCGTAATTCTTTCATTCTCATAATTTCCACTCAAACCAGTTCTTAACGTCATAAACTCAAAAGCGCTTTCCGGAGCGGATTTCTCCCAGGTTTCCTCTAAATAGGGGATGATCTTAGTTGTTTCATTCACAGTAGTCCTGATGGCAATATAATCAGTTAATGATGAATACCTGCTTTCCCATATCTGCTTGATCACCAAAGGTTTGATATCGCGGTGCAAAGATTCAAAATTGAAATCTTTCACGATTCCAATGATAGTCAATTTGCCCCAACCTTGATGATACAGGTTTCTGCCTATCGCTTCATCTGGCTCATATCCCAAGACCTGCGCATATTCTTCATTTATTAAAACTCCTGAATCTATATCGCCTTTATCTCCAGTTACAAAGTTACGCCCGGCAACAATATTTAGCCCAAATGTTGCCGGAAAATCATCTCTCACCAGAAGGAAAGGTACTTTTGATTGTTCAGAAAAATCTTCTGTGATTGAAAAACCCTCACTGATATGATTCATACCCGCTATAGTACGCATTCCACAAACACTCTCAACTTTACCATTAGAGAGTATATCATCTTTGAATGCCTGATATTTCTCATCTGCTATGGGCGTATTATTCACCGGCAGGATGACAAGATTATCTTTATCATAATTGGTATCAAAATTCTCCAGAAAATTGACCTGTTTGGAGATTACCAATGAACTGGTGATCAGAATTGTTGTTATCATCAACTGAGTGATCACCAGCAATTTCTTCCAGATAAGGCTTTTTGATGTTACTATTTGGAAATTTATGAACTCACTCTGACTCAGCCGAGAGATTATTATAGCTGGATAGATACTAATTAAAATACTGATAAAATATCCCGTGCTGATAAGCTGCAGAACTGATCTCAGACTCCAGATCTGAGAATTTTGATAATATATGCCAACATATCTGCTGATCACTGGTAATGATGATTCAATGATCGTCATTGCTGCCAGGAGTGAAAATGTACATATTATTAAAGCTTCAATCAGGAATTGCCAGATAATTTGAATTCTGCTGGCTCCATTTACCCGATAAAGATTGATTTCATGAAGCCTTCTGCTACTGGATGCCAGGCTTAGATTTATATAATTTATTGTAGTGATCAGAAGCAGAAACATGGCGATGAATCTCAGAATAAATAACTGCTTCCGGTTTCCCCCAGTTTCTATTTCATCCACCAGTTTATTATCAAGGTGAATCTTTTCTAAAGGCTGAAGCAGTAATTTATTCTGATCTCTATATTCTGCTGGTATGTGGTTTTGGCAATAACTGTCAAAAGCTATTTCCAGCTCCTGACTACCACTGTTTGCTAATAAGTAAACATAGCAGAAGTCACTATCGAGTGACCCTAAATATCTATTCCAGGGTTGACTTTCCAACGTAGAAAATGAAGCAATAAAATCTAAGTGAAGATGCGATTGTCGGGGGAGATCACTTATTACGGCGCAAACGGTTAGATCATAACCATTATTGACTTTCAGCGATTTACCAACCGCATCTTCACCATTGAAATAAACCTTTGCTGTTGTTTCCGATATTGCCACTTGACCTGGTTGATCAAATGATCCTGAAACATCACCAGCTAATACTTCAATATCAAAAATATCAAATATACCTTTATCGGCATAAAATAGATTCTTCTCCTGATAGAGCACGTCATTATACTGAATATTAAAACCCAGTCCCCAGTAATTCCATAATCTACTTACTGATGAAACCTGATCAGGATATGACAACTGGAAATCCCTTCCAATTCTGTCAGGACAATTACCTTCGTATCTGAGCACCCCATCAGCAGATTCATAGGATCTGATCACCCTGTAGATATCCTGTGAATTTTTGTTATATTTATCGTAACAGCATTCATTCAGGCAATAAACGGCGATTAAAAATACACAAACAAAACAAAGAGTGAGACCTGTAACATTGATCACCGTCAGAAGCTTATTTCTTCTGATATTTCGGAGCGCAGTTAACAGATAATTCCTGAACATGGCTGCCTACTCGTACCTTAATGATCTTATGGGATTAGCGTTTGCTGCTTTAAGCGTATGCCAGCTCAAAGTGATCAAGGCAACCCCCAGAGCAATTAGACCAGCATAGATAAAATTCAATATCCCGGCATCTATTCTATAAGCAAAATTATCTAACCATTTCGTCATATAATACCAGGAAAGTGCTCCTGCCAGAAGGTTTGAGAATATAACTAATATCAGGAATCTGCTTGATAGCAGCACCAGAATGTTCGCGACGCTTGCTCCCATTACTTTTCTGATACCTATCTCCCTGATCCGGCAGGTTGTTGTATAAGAAACCAGCCCAAAGAGACCCAGACAGGAAATCAGAATTGCCAGGACAGCAAACAGGTTGAACAATTTGCTCATCCGGAATTCGGCCTTGTATAATCGATCATAATATTCATCCAGGAACCTGTATTCAAAAGGATAATCATCACTGTATTTTTCCCATAATGTTTTTATATCAGATAAAGTTGCTTCCATATCACCTGTCTGCATCCTGATGAATATCTGATCATGTACATTTTTATCTGCAAATGAGATTATTAAAGGTTCTATTTTACTGTGCAAAGATTTAAAATGAAAATCTTCTACTATTCCGATTAATTCCCCTTCTTCCTCACGATAATATGATATCCCGATTCCCAGAGGATTATCTTTTCCGATTATCTTAAGCACTTCACTATTACAGATATAATTCAAAGTATCAGATGTAATTTCACTAGAAAAAGCTCTGCCTTCTTTGATCTTGATATCAAATGTCTCAAAAAAACCCGGACCCACATTAAGAGTATGCACTAGATGTCTTCTATCTTCGGAATCCGGCATCCCTTCCCAACTTAATCCATACCCGGAGTTATAAATATCTGTAGGTCGTCCGCTGGAGGTAGTAAGTGATTTTATCCTGGGGTTACTTAATAATTCTGCTTTAAATGCCTCAAACTGGGGTCTCAAACTTGTATTCTGATTTATTTTAATGATCTGATCTTTATTATAGCCCAGATCAATATTGCGTATGAGATTTATCTGCTTAAATATTATCATAGTGCTTGAGATCAAAGCTATGGAAAGTGTGAACTGAAAGATCACTAACACCTTTCTAAATATCGCTCCACCTTTACTGCTGCTTACTTTGCCTTTTAATACCTGTACGGGCTTAAATCCTGATAATACCAGAGCTGGATAACTGCCAGCTACAAATCCTGTGATCAAAGCAATTAATATAATACCAGTTAATAATCTCCAGTTACCCGTAAGATCAAGGCTCATCTCCTTGCCGGTAAAAGTATTGTAATAAGGCAGGAGAATTTCTACTATGACAATACCAATACACAGTGCCAGGAACGCTATCAGCAAAGATTCACCCAAAAACTGCCAGATAAGCAAACTGCGATTTGCACCTGCAACTTTTCTAATGCCAATCTCGCGTGCTCTTAATGGTGACTGGGCAGTAGATAAATTCATGAAATTAATGCAGGCGATCACCAGGATAAATACAGCAATTAATGAAAACATCTTAACGTACAACTCACTGCCATGCCCACTCCAGTCTGCAGTATAATTAGATTTCAAGTGCATGTCTTTAAGTGGCTGCAAATGCAATTCCACATAATATCCAGGATCATGTTCAGATAGAAAATCCTCAATTTTTGCGTTCAATTCCTTATATGGCACCTTATCTGCCAGTTCCACATAAGTAATATATGAATTACTGCCCCAACTGGTTTCAAGATCAGCACCAAACTGTTCCAGAATTTTAAATGGAGCTATTATATCGAATTGAAGATGGGTGTTTGCAGGGGGATCTGCCATCACACCAGTTACTGTTTGATCGATAGCATTATTAAAATTTAACACTTTACCAATGGGGTCTTCGTCTCCAAAATACTTTTTGGCAATGGATTCAGTGATCACAAATGAGCTATTCTCTGCCAGCACCTGACTTTTATCACCTTTCAACAGTGGAAAATTAAATACCTCAAAAAATGACGGATCGGTAAGAATAATATCTGATTCACGAAACAATTTATCATCGTATTTTATTAATCCGCTTACGCCATATTGAATACGCACACTGTTAATTATCTCAGGAAAACTTTCTACCATTGCAGGACCTAAGGGAGCAGGAGTGACACCTACAGGAAAGGGGTCATCTCCCTGTTTCTGATTTTCTGCCACGCGATAGATATTCTCAAAATTAGGATGAAATCTGTCATAACTAAGCTCATCACTCACCCAGAGCAATATGAATATACAGCAGCTCATTCCTATAGCCAGTCCCAGTATATTGATCAAAGAAAACGCTTTTCTCTTATATAAATGCCTGATCGCTGTCTTGATTATACTGAATATCATAATATTTCCCTCATTTACTCATACCTGATTGATTTTATCGGATTGCTCATTGCTGCCCTTAATGCCTGAAAACTTACCGTAAATAATGCTATCACTAAGGCTGCCAGACCGGCGATGATGAAATTAAGAAGAGTTATCTGGATGTGGTAGGCAAAATTCTCTAACCATTTATTCATGAAATACCAGGCAAGGGGCCAGGCGATTACGTTTGCCAATAGCACCCAGCGTGAAAATTCTGTTGATAATAAAAGCACTATCTGACGGATAGTGGCACCCAGCACTTTGCGAATACCGATTTCTCTTCTTCGCTTTTCTGCCGTGAATGATGCCAGTCCAAATAATCCCAGACAGGCTATAAAGATGATCATCATAGTAAAATAACTGAAAAGCTGGATCAATCTTTCTTCCCCTTCATACATCCGGCTCAGATGTTCATCCAGAAATACATACTGAAATGGATCATCAGGATTATATTGCTGAATGATATCTTTGATATCAGTCATTGTCTGATGCAGATTCTCACCTTTTAAACGGATAAACAGATTCAGATTTCCTCCGCTGCGTGCTTCCAGATTATCATTGATCAGATATATTATCATAGGACTGATCTCCTGCCGCACGGAATTGGGATGAAAATCTTTTACTACTCCAATCACTTCCTGATAAAATGCAGTGCCTAAGCTATCTGTATAAAGAAATACACGCTTTCCGATTGGGTTATCCCAGCCAAATTTTCTCACTAAAGCTTCATTTACTAATATCACTGAAAAACGATTCTCTTCCTGATCACGCTGATAGTTTCTGCCTTCAACTATAGTCATATCCATCGTGGGAATAAAATCATAATCTATCTGCATGAATTGGCAACTCGTCTGACTAAAACCTCCCTCATTATTTTCAATAGTTGCTGGAAAACGGTTAAAAGTAGTGCCTGGCATATTTAATGAACAAGCTGCTGAGATTATCTCAGGATTATCTCTGAGTTCCTGTTTGATCACTTGGAGATTCCTGGCTACCAGTGTATCGCGCACGGTAACTGCCAGCACATTTTCCTTATTGAACCCCATATCAATATCCCGGGCAAATTTCATCTGCTCAACCAAAATAAGAGTGGAAATGATAAGGGTGATTGAAATTGCAAACTGCATAACTATTAATATCTTACGCAGCACCATACCACCTGTGCCATTTTCTGATCTTGATTTTATTGCTTCCACAATGCTAAAATTTGACAACACTAATGCCGGATATATTCCTGCCAGAAGTCCCACAAATATTCCTAATCCAATAATCCCCAGGATCAGAACATGATTATTTAATAAATTTAAACTGATGTCCCGTACAGCAATACTATTAAATACTGGTAATAATAATTCTGCAATGACCAGTGCAACCAGAGAAGCAATCAATGATAAAATGATAGATTCCACTAAAAACTGGCGGATCAATAGTCCTCGTGGAGAACCGAATAATTTCCTGAGCCCCACTTCTCTGGCTCGCCTTACTGATCTGGCTGTTGCCAGATTCACATAATTAATACAGGCAATTATCAATAAGAATAATCCTATGGATGCCATAATATATAAATTATTAAGATTGCCATTAGGAACCATTTCCCAGATAAGATTTGATTTCAGATGAATATCTTTAAGAGGCTGCAGAGACAGCTCTGACGTACCATCCAGAGTATCATATTTCTCTTTCATATAATCAGTGAAAAATTGAGGGAATTTTGCCTGAAGCTCTTTTGCATCAGCACCTTCATACAATTTTAGATAATGATATACCTGCCAGCCATACCAGGCAATTTCCTCTCCCTGTCTATAAGCTAACCTCCAGGGTAAAAGAGCTTCATATTCAAAATGACTCCGTCCCGGCTGATCTTTGAATACTGCTTTAACAGTTATCGGAAATTGTTCATCTAAGAGCATGGTTTTACCCAATGCTTCTTCTGATCCAAACAATTTCTTTGCCAGGCTCTCAGAGATGAGTATTCCAACTTCTCCGGTTAAACCATCCTTTGGGTTACCAGCAATAAATTCCGTGGCAAAAACATCAAAAAAAGTCGAGTCCACAATATATACCTTTTCTGAAGCTATCAGATTCTGCTCATAGGAGATATTTGCTGAATGAGTGTATAATCCATTTGCTCCCCTCACCCGTGTTACTGCTTCTATTTCTGGATATATTTCTTTCATTTGAGGGGTTATAGGTCGTGGGGCATTGCAGTAAGTATCGATCTTCCCCCCCATATTATTCCGGTTAACCAAACGATAAATACGTTCTCCACCTGGCTGAAATTTATCGTATGATACTTCTTCCTGAATATAAAGACTGATCAAAATACAACAGGTGATGCTGATAGCCAGTCCCGCTATATTCAGCAGTGAATAAAACTTCTGACGGAGTATATTCCGGTAAGCAATTTTTAGATAATTCAGTATCATGATTTTATATTCCTATTCGTATTTCAAAGCATCTGCCGGATTTGTCCTTGCGGCATGTATTGCTCTGATGCTTATTGTCAATATGGCAATTATTAATGCTATCAATCCTGCTGCGACATATATAAGTGGTGAAAGTTTTGTACTATAGGCAAAATTCTCCAACCAATTTTTCATTCCCCACCAGGCAACAGGCCAGGCTATTACATTGGAAATTATCACCAGGATGGCAAAATTGCTGGTTAGCAGATATACGATTGATTTCTCTGTGGCACCCAGTACTTTACGGATGCTGATCTCTCTGATCCTTTGCTCCGTGGCATAAGCTGTTAAGCCCAGAAGTCCCAGACAGGCAATGAAAATGCAGATAATGGTGAAATAACTAAATACACGGCTGGTCTTTTCTTCTGCTTCATATTGTGCTCTCAGGTTGTCATCCATAAATTCGTAGCTGAAAGGAAATGTCGGGCAAAATTCGTTCCATTTCTCTTCCATAAAACTCAGGGTAGATTCCAGATCACTTTGATCTATCCGTAACGTTATTGTCTGTAATGGCTCATCAGAAAGCATTAATATGAGTGGATCAATCAGATTGTGCAGAGATGTGTAATGAAAATCTTTCACTACTCCAATCACGCGTGTATTTCTGGTTGCTGTTCCGTCTGGTGCGGCTCCGAAATCAAGTTTCTTGCCAATGGCATTTTCACCCCAGCCCAGATTTTCTGCACAGCTTTGATTTATCAGGCAGGCTTCTTCCAGATCGGTTGCCAGTTCAGGATCAAATTCTCTACCCAATAGTATCTTTATATCCATCACATCCAGATAATTCTCATCAACCATCACAAAGTTGATGGCTTTCTCACTCATCTCACCTTCATCTGTTTCAAAACGCTGCACAATGATACCATATCCACTACCTGGTATGCTTGATGATGTGCCGGCTTTCAATATCTTCGGATGCTGCAAAAGCTCATCTCTAAAGGTTGCCAGATTTCTGGCTCCCGTTGTATCTCTAATTGTCAAAACCACTATATTATCTTTATCAAATCCCAGATCAGTATTCTGCATGAATTTAAGCTGACTTACCACTCCCAGAGTACAGATTATCATGATGATAGATATGGAAAATTGCACTACTACCAAAAGCTTACGTAAGGTTGTACTTCCCTTGCTCAATTTTCCTTTAAGTACTTCCACGGGTACAAACGATGATAGGTAAAATGCTGGATAACTACCCGATACTAATCCCACCACTACGCTCACCAACAGAAATAACCCATAATAATTAAGGTTTTCACCAATGTTTAAGCTGAGTTCTCTTCCGGCAAGCTCATTAAATGTCGGCAAGAGCAATTCCACTGCTAATACTGCCAACACATAAGCAAATATGCTGATCACTACTGATTCCAGCAGGAATTGCATTTGCAATGAACCTCTCTGCGCTCCTGCTACTTTGCGGATTCCCACTTCTGTTGCACGTCCTGATGATTGCGCTGTCGCCATATTCATGTAGTTTATGCAGCCTATCAATAATAGAAAAAGTGCTACAATGCCAAAGATAAAAACATACCCCATATTACCGGTAGGTAGCTCATATTTCAGTTTGGAATTCAAATGCACTTTATCCAGTCGCTGCGCCATTAACTGGAATTTGGCATTGAGGGTTTCTCCTAACGCTTTGATGTATTTTTCATTAAAGGCAGGATAACCTCGCATGATGTTGTCAATTGATCCGCCCTCTGTTAGTTTTATAAATGAGTAAAATCCCACATTCCAGAAAAGATTGGGATCCAGACTGTGAAATGTTTCTGCTCCATAAAATTGAGCCAGTGTTACCATGGAAGCAAGAGCCTCAAAGTTCAAATGACTGTTTTGCGGCAGATCCTTGATCACACCCGTAACGGTAAATCCAAAACCGTATCCTGTCTCCAGATATTCGCCTAATGGATCTTGTGTACCAAAAATGCGTCTGGCAAAGCTTTCAGTAAGCACGATTTCATTGGGGTCATCAAGCGCTTCTGATGGTTCACCGCGTAAAAATTCATAGGAAAATATCTCAAATACCGTAGAATCAGCATAGTGAACATTGTCTTCAAAATACTTCTTGTTATCAATCTGAAAAAGATTGTTGTCCATAGCACGGTAACGGCAATATTGCTCAACATCTTCGGGAAATTCGAGCTTGATTGCCGGAGCCAAAGGTATTGCTGTTACCGCAAAAAGATCATCCGTTTCATTGATCGTGAAATGTGATTCCAACCGGTAAATGCGCTCATAATCTTCGTTATACTTATCATAAGAAAGCTCATTCTGTACATAAAGCCCGATCATGATAGCACAGCAAATCCCTATTGCCAGCCCGGCAATGTTGATTATGGTATAAAATTTCTTACGCATTAAATTGCGTACTGCTATTTTGAGATAATTCCAGAACATTAGATTCTCCTTATTTCTACTCTCCCGATCGGTTTTTATAAATGAAATTCTTTTTTGATATTCTCGGTTACTATGTGACCATCAAATAATTGGATGATCCGGTGTGCATATTCTGCATCTGTAGGTGAGTGAGTTACCATCACAATGGTAGTTCCGGCTTCATTTAACTGTGTAAGCATATCCATCACTTCTTCTCCATTGGCACTATCCAGATTTCCAGTAGGCTCATCTGCAAGTATCAGCTTGGGATTAGTGATCACGGCACGGGCAACTGCCACGCGCTGCTGCTGTCCACCAGAAAGCTGCTGCGGAAAATGCTTGGCTCTATGAGCTATCTTCATTCTATCCAATACCTCATTTACTCTTGCCTTACGTTCACTTGCCGCCATCTTAAGATATAATAAAGGCAGCTCCACATTCTCATAAACAGTAAGCTCATCAATCAGATTAAAACTCTGAAAGATAAAGCCTACATTTGATTTACGCATATTAGTACGCTGACGTTCCTTGAACTTTGCCACATCGGTACTATTAAAGAAATACTCACCGTCTGTGGGATTATCCAAAAGTCCGATCACATTCAGTAATGTGGATTTCCCACAACCTGAGGGTCCCATTATTGCCACAAATTCTCCTGCTTCCACGTGAATATTCACGTTATTCAATGCCAGGGTTTCCACTTCGTCTGTACGATACACCTTCATTAAATTGTTTGTCTTGATCATTGTTCCTCCAGTTTTATTTTAATATTAATTTTTCGGCTCTGCCAAAATTTGTATAACTTGATATGATAACTCTTTCTCCAGCTTCCAGTCCTTCCAGAACTTCATAATAGCGCGGATTCATTCTGCCTAATCTTATCTCCCGCTGATCCGCACTCTTGCCATCGGGATTGATCACAAACACATACTGCCCTCCAGTACTTTGATAAAAACCACCTCGAGGTAATAATAGTGCCATACTCGATTCGCCTAATTCCAATTTAATTCTAAAAGTCTGGCCCGTTCGTAAATTCTCGGGGTATTCTTCACCAGAAAATTCCAGATCCACACTAAACCTGCCGTTCTGAACTTCTGGATAGATCTTGCTTACCTTTAATTGATAGGTACCTCCTGCAAATTCAAATTCACCCATTAAATCTCGATTTATCCGTGAAATATAATGCTCATCTACATCCATATTGATCTTATAAGATCCTACTACATTAATTTCACCCAATCTCTGTCCCTGGGATTTAGCTTCTCCTATCTCTGCATTCAAAGATACAAGCTGTCCACTAATAGGTGCGCGTACATTCAAATTCTCCAGTTTATCTCGGACCATGCCCAGATTCTCTTCCATATTGGTAACTGAATTCTCAAGCTGCTCGATCTGAATTGCCCGGAATAAGGAATCCGTTTTCTGGCTCTCAACCACCAGACTTTGACGCTGTAAAGAATATTGATATGCTTCCTGGGAGCGTAAATAATCCTCTTCTGAAATGAATTCCTGCTCATATAGCTTCTGCTTCTGGGCATAATCTCGCTGCTGCTGCTCAAGCTGATAATTTACTTCCAAAAGCTGCTGACGCAGGCTCAGTTTGTTCTGTTCCATAGATAATCGTGTGCTACGCAGATTATTGATCTGATCTGCCAGATCTGCTTCACGGTTCATTATGCTCAAATATAGATTCGCATTGCTTAACCGCAATATTATATCACCTTCTTCTACTAATGAGCCTTCTTCCAAAAACACTTCTTCTACCCTGCCACCTTCCATGGCATCAAGATAAACTGTCCGGCTCGGTACCACCCGACCGGTTACTGTGATATAATCCTGAAAATAATCTTCCACTACTTCTTCAATAGTTATACGGTCAGTCTGAACATTGAATTTACTCCGATGATCTCCCCAGATTGCGCTGTATAACACTAAGCCAATAACTACCACTGCCACAACCAGCAGAATTATCTTCTTTGTCGTCCATTTCTTCTTCTCAATTTTTCTATCCATGAAATTTCCCCACAGTGCTTTTTTTACTTAATTCTAATGCAATTTGCGTACCACTCTCATAAACGCCTGATATACATAAATTTATCATATTTTCACTATCCCCCGGACTGTACGCCTGTGAACAGAACACTGTTCGCCAGCGTACACCCGAAATCTCATTTTAGGATAAAATCATAACCTTACGTCCACTTCATCCATCATGTCTATAAAGTCCATTTTCCCACCCCAATTCTCACCAATTTTCAGCTATTATCCCCTAAAACACCTGTACCACACCCGCCCATTACCCACCCTTAATGTGTAACAACAAAGCACTATCTCACAAAAAAATGTCACTATGTTCTTTGTTGTTCCTCCTCAAATCCACTTTAGGGGCTAAGTGAATATTATTTATAGTAGTTATAGGTCTTAAATGCCCTAAAGGTCATATTTTGATGGATTTTAGCTGAAAATGTCTGATTTGGGGGAGCATGTTTCACAAAAACATCTTTGATTAGAGCGAACATTTGATAATTTCCAAAATTAATAGGACCTGCACCGCTAACGGTACTCCGGAAGTGGGGCGAGAACTACGGGCAGTTTTCAGCAGCAATCTATATTTTCCACCTTAGCTATTTTCATGGATTGGTTGATTGCGGTCGTCATCTGCGCCCCACTTGCGGAATACGCCAGCGGTGCACATCTGACTTGGCGGGGTTGTTCATTTTTTGAAAGGAATTGACATTTGGAAGTGGATAATGAATGTGGGGAGAAATTAGGAGGTAGCATGAGAAGATCAGGGATAATATTCATAATTATCATATTGATGATAGCTACGTTTGCTTATTCAGGGGAGTACAGTAATTTTTTCTGGCAGGTGGAAAAGGGAGATATAACCGTTAATTTGTGCGGTTCAGTTCATTTGATGAGACCGGATTACTATCCTCTGCGGGAAGAGATCGAGCAGGCATTTGAGGAGTCTGAAATATTGGTGCTGGAATTTGATATCAATAAAATAGATATGAACAAAATCCAGGAACTCATCAATACCAGGGGTTTATATCCAGAGGGAGATAGTCTGAAGACGGATTTAGGTGAAGAATATTATGAGAAATTAGGTTCTGAACTGGCTGAATATAAATACACCGTGGAATCGGTGAAAAACCAGAAACCCTGGTATATGACGATGACGCTTTCCAGTGTGCGGGTGAGTGAACTGGGCTATACCGCTGAAGGTGGGACAGACCTTTATTTTGCTCAGAAGGCAAAGGGACATAAGGAAATACAGCAGTTGGAAACCGCCGAAGCTCAGTTTGAGATGTTAAGCGGCATGGATGAGCACATTCAGATAGAATATTTGAAGGAACTGATCGATAAGCGGGAAGAATTTAACCAGGAAGTGGAAGAACTGATGCAAAGCTGGATAGCTGGAGATGACAGCACCATGTATCGCCTGATGAATGAAGAAATAAAAGAGAATCCTGAGTTAACTGGATATTATGATAAGCTGTTCACTGAGCGTAACCTTAATATGACTGATAAGATAGAGCAGTATTTAACTGGAGATAATAAAAAAGAGTACTTTATAGTAGTTGGCTCAGGTCATTATCTGGGCGAAGATGGTATTGTGAATCTGCTGCGGGAGCGCGGCTATAGCGTAGTGCGCAAATAACCGGCTTTAATCATCCATACTGGGCTCTTCAAATACCTTATAATGCAGACGGAATGTGACTACGCGATCATTCTGATATTCCAGTCTGTAGCCTTCTCTTTCAATAATAGTGAGTTCACCATGCCCATAGATCCTCATCCGGTCAGGATCAATATCAGAATCCTTCAGAAATTCAAATACAGATAGAGCTCTATCAGTGGAGAGCACTTTATTATACACCACAGTTCCACGTTCATCAGCATGTCCATGGATGGAAATCTTATAATCAGGATTTTTTAGCAGAAGTTCTACAATTGGATACAATTTATCCTTTTCCTTTTCAGGAACATATTTTTTATCAAAATCAAAATAAATAATAGGCAGGGGTATTGGTTCTTTGATAATAATAGTATCTTTAAAGCTGGCAACAGAAAATTCTTCCACAGCATAGGGATCTTCACCAGCATCCACTCCAGCAATACCGCCTTCTTTTTGTTTAAACTCAAAATCTTTCGTGGGGTTATAATCCATAAAGATAGTCATTTTATCAGGAACTCGAGGAACCTTGAGAACGATATTCTGGGGATATTGAGAGGGATATAAGGGTTGAGCTTTCACATTCAGAAATCTCTCGCCAATATACCAGATATCCGTCTTTATGGGGGTTCTCCCGAGGTAATTATCATTGATGAAAATGTCCGTAGGTGTTGGTTCAGAACGGAAAACGATCCTTTTTCTGTGGGTACCTGCCGGAATCTTCTCAATGAGCTTATAGGGAGTGCAGGCAGATATAAGACATAGCGCTGCCATACTGATCAAAGCAAAAAATCTGATTTTAAAAGAAAACATTGCTACCACCAATTAAGATATTCTTAAATTCATAAACTAAAAGAAGGTAAATGTCGGTCAAGGAAATAATATTAATCGAGGCATAAGAGTAATAAAAATGCGGGTAAAACAAAAAGGCTAATAAAAAAAGTGATTGACTTTAATAATAGCAGTGTGTTAATTACGTAAATTTATGAGGGGCGAAATTAATTTTGAGTGCTAAATTTGAGAAGTTGAAACTATGTGTACTTTACGTTGAAGATGAAGACGTAGTACGCAACACTATCTATGAGATGCTAAGACGCAGGATTACAGATGTTTATGTAGCATCAGACGGTAGGGAAGGTTTAGCTGTTTTTCAAGAGCATAAGCCAGATTTAGTGATCTCAGATATTAGAATGCCTCACATGGATGGTCTGGAAATGATCTCAAATATCAAGAGATTGAATTCAGATGTTCAGATCATTATTACTTCCGCCCATAGCGAGTCAGAATATTTTTTAAAAGCAATTGATATTGGTGTAGATAAATTTGTCCTAAAACCGGTGGATAATCGCGATCTATTTGCTATTGTGAGTAAGATATATGAGCAGATGCATTTGCAGCAGAAAGCAATAGAAGAAGCGGCACGCCGTCAAGTGGCAGAACGCAACCTGCGTGAAAGCCAGGTGCAATTGCAGGCATTATTTGAGAATGTGGTTGTGGGCATGGGAATTATAGATACTGATCTGCGGATAATATTTTCCAATCAAGCGCTTGCGTCCATGTTTGATGAGGAAGAATTTACAGTTTTATCGCATTATTTTAATGAATATTTTGCTGATGACAGCTTTACGATCAATCATCTTAAGGTTTCAACCGAAGCCTATCATGATGGATCAGAATTAAGTTTCCGATCAGAGGAAGAGATATTTCTGCCGGGAGGAAAGAAATTCTGGGCAGAAATTTCAGTATCCATGATCTTATCAACAGAAAACCAGGTATCCAAATTCATTGTAGTGATTAATGATATCAATGACAGGGTGGAATCACAAAGAGATCGAGACCATCTGTATAATTCACTGATAAGCGAATTGGAGACAGCTGCATCAGTTCAGACATTTTTTTTACCAGACTGGCTTTGTGTTGAAGAGAAGCTGCTTTTTTCCAATAATTATACTCCATCAACCAATGTAGGTGGAGATCTTTTTGATTTAATCCCCCTGAAAGATGGCAGATATGTGATCTATATAGGAGACATTTCCGGTCATGGAGTGCAGAGCGCTCTGATGATGACAGCAGTGAAGGCTACAATTAAAATGCTGGTGGATAACGTAGTGGCTTATCTGCATCCCAGTGAGATCGTCAATCAGCTTAATCTTTTATTATCCAGAGACGTTTTTCAAAACAATTATCTTACTCTGCTACTGGGAGTGGTGGATCCTGACAAAAAGGAATTTATCTATTATAATGCCGGGCATCCTCCTATTATCAGTTTTAATAAATCAAATGGAGACGTGGCAATAATAAATTCTAACGGATCAATCCCTATTGGCTGGGTAGCTGATTTTGAATATACCAAAGAAGAAGAAGATATCCTTAAACTTGATGAGCATACAAGCTATCTTTTTTATACGGATGGGATGTTTGAGTGTGAAAATAAGGAGCAGGAAGAACTGGGAATTGATGGTATTACAAAGATGCTTACCAAAGTTACTCCTGATAATAGTACTGTGATGGTGCCCTATGTATTGAAGAATATAATCGAGGAAAATGGATTTGATATCAGTACTGATGATTTTACGATACTTTCCTTGAATCTCAGACGTGACCAGAATGACAAAATCCGTTACTATATAATCAATCCCGTAAAAGTAAATAGTGGAGAAGTGGGAAAACGATGTGAAGAATTTCTGAAAGCCAGAGACCTTGATGATCTGGCATTCCCTACTGAACTGCTGGTAAATGAATTTCTAAATAAAATCCTGGCTCATATCTCAGAGAAGGGTAGAGAAAGCGTTATTGTTATTCGTTTAAGGATTTATGAAAATAAACTTGAATTAACCTTCTGGGATAAAGGATCAGTATGGGAATTGCCCAGGCAGGTAACAGAAATAGATTTTAGCCAGAAAATGGATAATGAAGAGAATTCTATATATGTAATTCACCAACTGGCAGATGAGATAGTTCAAAAACGAATCGTAGGTGTGAATGAAACCAAATTCATTATGAATTTTGAGAGATCTGAATCATGATCAATAGTCTGCAGGTGATCAGGCGTTTTGCTTTTTGTGAATGGGGTGGTACGGAAACCGTGGTCTGGAATACTTCTCAGGAATTAAATCGGACAGGCAATCCCGTGGAAATATTAGCTACCCAGGCGCTAGCCCAGAAGCATAATGAGGTTAGAAATGAAATACCAATCCGCAGATTTAATTATTTTTATCCTTATTTGAACCTTACCAGTATTAAGAAAAAGACTCTTGATAAAAAAGGTGGAAATCCTTATTCCTGGTGTTTATATAAATATATGCGGGACAAGAAGGATCTGGATATTATCCACTGCCATACCATGAATAGAATAGCAGCCAGTGTGCGTCTGGCAGCACGGAAGAGAAAGATACCATATCTGGTTTCATTTCATGGAGGGCATTTTGACGTGCCGGCTGAGGAAATGAAGCTGATGATTGAGCCTTATAAAAATACTTTCAATTATGGGAAATTGATTGATCTGATGATCCAGAAGGACAGGTATCTCACTGATGCTGACGCTATCATTTGTGTGGGCTATAATGAATATGAGATCACCAGGAATAAATATCCTGAAAAACTTGTTTATTATCTGCCAAATGGCGTTGATATAGAAAAATTCAAACCCCTTGCCGAAAATGATTTTAGGGAGAAATACCAGATAGCTGAAGATGCTAAGATGATCCTCTGTCTTTCCAGAATTGACTATCAGAAAAATCAGGCTATTTTAATTGAGCTTATTGAACGTCTGCGTGGCAAAGAAGAAAAAGTCTATTTGGTATTATTGGGACCAGTAACTTCAGAAACTTATTATGAGAAACTCAAGGATTTGATCAAAACATATTCTTTGGATAAGCAGGTAACTATAATCCCCGGTCTTGAATCTGATTCAAAAGACCTTGTAAAAGCATATCAGGCAGCAAACGTGTTTATCCTGCCATCCATTCATGAGCCTTTTGGGATTGTAGTTTTGGAAGCCTGGGCAAGCGGATTGCCCGTTATCACTTCCGGTGTGGGAGGATTGAAGCGCCTTGTGCAGAATGAAAGAACAGGACTGGTATTTGATGGAAGTCTCGATGATCTGGAAAAGAAATATCGGCAGCTTGTAGATAATCCGGGATTAATGAAAGAATTGAAGCAAAATGCTTTGACTGAGGTGAAAGCAGAATATTCATGGACTTCAGTGACAGCGAAACTTTTGGATTATTATGGTGAAATCATAGAGAATTTCAAGTATTGAGTATGAAAAAGATCTTATATATTGATATCCCTTTTGTGGGAATAAATGATGGAGGAGCAAACCGGAGTAAATTCATCTGGAATACTCTGATAAGTCAATATGAGGTAGACTGGCTGGAACTGATTCGAACCGGCATTCCAGAAGCTAAAGGCTTGCCTGGAAATATGAATGATCATTATCAGATTCAGGCTGAAATTGATCGTCGTGCATTTCACCCCGTGATGATCTTCCGTTTCTCTGATAAAGTAAAAGCAAAATTTATCGAAATCATTAAGAATAATAAATATGATCTGATATTTATCAGGTTTGCCTCTCCTGCAAAATTGGCTAAATTGGCAGAACCTTACTGCTCTGCAATTGTGTTTGATATTGATATGCTGCTGAGTCGACTTTCACATTTGTCCTGGAAGCAGGCTCCTGTTCTTAAAAACCGCTATTATCTGATAGAAAGCACCAAACAAAGGTGGTTTGAGCAGAAGTTCTTCCAGAGAAAATATCTATTCTTATTCACTAATTATCTGGAAAAAGAGATGGTACAGCATAGATTGAAACTGGAAAAGGCAGATAATTTTGCAGTATTGCCCAATGTGATGGAAACCAGAGAAGCATTATCCAGTCAGAAACAGGATCGGATATTATTTTTTGGCACTCTCACCTCAGCAGCCAATGCAGATGCTCTGAAATATATCAGTCAGGATATATACCCTTTGATAGAACAAGAACTTGAAAGAAGGGATCTTTTTCTGGATATTGCCGGAAGAGGTTGGCATGATCGCTTTAAGGAGTACTTTGCAAATAAAGGAAGATTGCGTTATATCGGTGAAGTTGAAGATATACAGGAGGAAATTGCCAATAGTCTTTTTATATTCCTGCCTCTAAGAATAGCCTCTGGAACCAGAACGCGAATATTGGAAGTGGCAAACCAGTATAAGGCAGTAATAACCACTCCTATTGGCATGGAGGGCTTCCAGTTAACTGGTGAAGAGATAATTATTGAAAAAGACGCAGAGAAACTGGCAGAAGAATTTAATTTACTGCTTAATAATGAATTACTTAGAGAAAGCCTGGGTCAGAAACTGCATTTTAAGTGCCGGGAACTGTACCTGGATAATAATGTCAGCACTACTTTGAAGGTAATGCTGGAAAACTGGTGGAAAAAGTATCATGAATAAGATAAAAATATTGTGGATAAATTCTAGAGCAGATTTTACGGGAGGTTGTGAAAGCTATATCTATCATACTGCCCGTCAGCTTTCAAAAACAGGTTATTCCAATACTCTTATTTATGATGTTGATGGATGGACTGAACCTGTTTTTACAAACGCCTTTGATGCTGCATTTCCGCGTGTTGTGCTATCTAGACAGGTGAAGGAAATCGATCCCGATATTATCTATGTGCATCGTCTTGAAGGAAAAGAAGCAATAAAAGACTTGATTAGTACCGGTAAACCAGTGGTACGCTTCTTTCATGATCATAAATTATTCTGCTTGAGAGAACATAAATATAAAACTATCAGTCACAGAACCTGCACCAAACCAAGTGGTATAAGATGTTATCCCTGTCTGGGATTCATTGGCAGGGGCAGGGGAATATTCCCTGTAAAAATATCCAGCCTGAATAAGCTGCGTGCTGAGCAGAATATTAATAAAAAACTTAATGGCTTTGTGGTTGCTTCAGAATATATGAAATCGCATCTTATCGATCATGGCTTTAGCACCAGTAAGATACTCGTGAATCCGTTATATTCCTGGAAGCATACAGAAAACTATGATCCAGCAGATGATAACTATCTCCTATTTACAGGTCAACTTGTGCGGGGAAAAGGGATTGATATTTTATTGAAAGCAATGACTTTGTTAGAACATGATATTTCTCTTATGATCGCCGGCAGTGGCAGGCAGGCAGAAAAATTTAAGAAATTGGCTTTTAAACTGGGTTTGGAAAAAAAAGTTACCTTTTTAGGATTTGTCGAGCAGCAGAAATTAAAAAACCTGTACAGTAATTGCACATGCGTGATAATGCCCAGTAGAGTACCTGAGACCTTTGGATTATCAGGTTTGGAAGCTATGAGCTGGTCAAAACCGGTTATTGCCTCAAACGTGGGAGGGATCAGTCAATGGTTAACCGATGGAGTGAATGGCTATCTGGTTCCATCCAATCAGGCAAACAAACTGGCGGCAAAAATTGATAAACTCCTTTCTGATAGGCAGAAAGCTGCCAGAATGGGAGAAACGGGTAATGAAATTTATAAAGAAAAATTTACTGCTGCAGAGCACCTCGGATCTCTGCAGACATATTTTAAAGAATTTGTTAAAGGGAGCAAACTATGATAGACAGTAAAAATTGGGGTAGATTCACTGCTAAGGGTAGTCAGAAAGTAGAAGTGCTCATTACTCGCATGGTGGAAGAAATAGTCACCGTAATTGCTGATACAATTCCAGAGAAACATTATAAATGTCTTTATATGCTCGGTGGTTATGGACGTGGAGAAGGTGGAGTGGTAATTGTAAATGGACAGGAGCGACCACATAACAATTTTGATCTGATGCTTGTGGCTAATGATGTCAAGGCAGATAAAGCAGATGAGATGAAAGTCAAGATCGATGAAGCTCTGCAACAATTGATTGAAAGGATTGGGGTGGGCATTGATACCAGTGTGATCAATGCCAGTAAGCTCAAAAGTTCTTCCTGCCGGATGATCTGGTATGATATGAAATTTGGGCATAAAGTGCTGCTGGGAAATACAGATATTATCATGTCTTGCTCACAATTCGTGATGAAAAAAATTCCTGCCTGGGATGCGCGAAATCTGCTGGTTAACCGCGGTACATTATTGATCATCAATGACCTGATTATCAAGCAGCAGAGCACCCTTGATATTGAGCTAAAGAAAGTGATTATCAGGCATACTGTTAAAAGTATCATTGGCTATGGTGATTGCCTGCTATTTTTCTTAGGTGAATATGACTGGAGCTATATTGAGAAGCAGAAAAGGATGCAGGATCGAAGGGATTTGGACCCTGAATTTAAGAAACTCTATGATGATGCCATGAATTTCAGATTTCAACCTGATTATGAGCCATTCCTGATTAAGGACCTTACTCAATGGATGAAAGAAGTTAAACAATTATTACAGAAAATTAATCTTTCCTGCGAATCAAGACGCCTGCACCGCAAAAAACTTAATTGGGATAATTATATTAATTTTGCTTTAGCCCATGGCATGAGTGAAGCAGGACTGGGTATTAAAGCCTGGGGAAAGCGGTTGCTTAACTATTCAAATATGCAGTCTGAATTTCCGGGAAAGGCACCGATGAGTATAAGAATGGGTTATAAATTTTTAGGAGATAAAGGTGTATTACCACTGATATATCCCCTGATAGCTTATAATTTAAGAAACCAGGACTACCGAAAGATCGCCAGAGGATTTTTGCAGGTGCAGAATTTTAATTTTGAAGATCTGCGCAGTGCCTACCTCAAAAAATGGGGAGAATATATGGATACTAATTTCTCACACCTATTGAAGAAATTTCAGATCAAACTGAAATAATAAAGGTAAAGATGATTTGTCTTAGTGGTGATCTCCATCATATGACGCTGGGAACCGGGAATCAGAAACACAGTGATATTCCTGAGATCCAGATAGCAGAAATTTATCTCAAACTGCTGGAAGAAGCAGGGATAAAGGTCACGTTTTTTATTACCGGCAGGTCATTTGCAGAAGAATGGCATGATCTTGAACCTATTTGCAGAAGCAGTTCCGTAGAGATTGGAGGTCATAATTTTAATGCCTTTAAACCCTCTTTTGGCCATCGTGTCTGGAATAAATTTACTGGTAATTATAATGGACCCTATATCTGTCAAAAGAGAGATGCTCAAAAAACTATTGAGATCATCCAGCAAAAAACTGGTAAAAAAATAGCGGTCTGGCGTAATCACATGTATATGCACGGGCCCAATACTGAAAAAGTATTAGCTGATTTAGGCATCAGGATATGTTCTGATGGGGTAAAAAAGAATTCCAATGGGTTGATCGCACATCCCAGCGGGATATATAATTTCCCCTTGAATATCATTCCTGATCATGAACATCTTATCCATGCAGAACGAACTCCCCAGTGGATTGAGTGGTGGCAAAAACGCTATAACTGGAGCGATGATTTTGGTCCCGATTCCTATTATGTCGAAGAATGGACAGACATTGTTCTGGCTGGATTGAAGCATAATGAGGCAAATGGAGTAATATCCAATATGATCATCCACCCCATTACACTTTATTTAAGTGATAAATTTCATTCCTTTAAAGATAAATTGCTGCCCTGGCTGGCAGATCATAAAACTGTATTTATGAGTGAATTGCTGCCCATGCAGGATAAATAACTTATGCCAGAAAATCAACCACAAGTGACTGTTATAATGAGGAGCAAAAACTCAGACTGGGTGATCGCTCAGGCTTTGGCAGCTTTGTATTCTCAAACATTTCAGGATTTTGAATTGCTGGTGGTTGATTCCGGCTCGACGGATAGAACTCTGGAAATTGTTAACCAGTTTCCCTGCCGTCTTATCCAGATAGAATCCAAAGCATATTATCCCGGATCCGTACTTAATATGGCAATTGAACAAGCGAAAGCAGATATTATAGTATTTCAGAATTCAGATGGAGTTCCACTCAGTCTTCACACATTGCAGAGACTCGTAGATGCTTTTGATGACCCGTCCATTGACGCTGCTCTCACACGCCAAATTCCCAGACCAGAGGCTTTCGACTGGGTTCGTCGTGATTATAACCTTAGTTTTCCTGATGCTGAACGAACTCCAGAATGGATCAGGCTCTCATTACCTATGGCTGCTATGCGTAAGAGTGCCTGGGAGAAGCATCATTTTTATACTGATGCCTGGGCTTCAGAAGACACTGAATGGGGTGAATGGGCTGTAAAAAACGGTATGCAGATCAAATATGTGCCGGATGCTATTATTATGCATTCACATAACTATACACTCAAGCAAATCTATGGCAGAAAATTTGTGGAAGGGGAAGCAGACTCCTTTATATATTACCGAAAACCTTCTATAATCGGTATGATTTCCGGTATGATCAGGCAAACACTGCGAGATTTATTATATCTTTTACCAAAATTGAATTTTAGAGAATCCATGGGTTCCTTTCCCCGCAGTTTCATCTATAACTATGCTTATTATAAAGGACTGAAACTGGGCAATCTAAGGCAAAAAACTGGCAGTAGTGATACCAGTATTGGTCAAAGCAATGTGCTCTCGCGTTATGAAAAATAAATCACACAGCTACCGTATCTTTGTCAGCGGAATGGCTTATGATGAAGGAAAATCCGGAGTTTCGGATTATCTGAATAATGTCATTAAGGTCCTTTCTCAAGATCATAAAATTGATCTGATCATTCTGGAAAGCGATATTGATAGATTCCCTGTTTCCAGCTCTAATCTTAATTTGATCCCTATCTCTGATAAATTAAAAAATCCGGTTCGTAACATGCTCTGGCATCTCTATACTCTTCCCCGGAAATTTGATCTGAAATCTTACGATTTTGTTTTTCTACCTGCTGCAAACCGTCGGCTTATTGCAAATTTACCAGTACCTGCAATAGTAACTTTTCATGATCTATCTCAATTCCATATTCCTGCTAAGTATGATGCTCTTCGCATGTTTTATATCAAAAAAGTGATCCCTTATTTTGTAAAGAAAGTAGATAAAATTCTGGCTATAAGTAAAAATACCAAAGAAGACCTTATCAAATATTATAAATTACCTCCTGAAGCAATTGAAGTTAATTATAATGGCTATGACAGTCAGCGCTTTGTACCGACTCCCAAAACAAGTCTCAAACCGTTGGGTATTCAAAAGAAATACTTCCTCTATATTGCCAGAATTGAGCACCCGGGCAAAAACCATCTAAGACTGATCAAGGCTTATGAAGACCTTCCCCAGGATTTAAGAGACAGATATGATCTAGTGCTTCCGGGAAAAAGCTGGTCAGGAAGTGAAAAGATAATGGAGCACCTCGAAAATTCTCCTGATAAAGAGCGTATTCATCTCACGGGATTTGTGGATAGTGAGATATTACCGAAATTATACCAGCAATGCAGCTTATACATTTTTCCCTCACTCTATGAAGGTTTTGGGATCCCACTCATTGAAGCTATGGCTTGCGGTGCACCGGTTGTGTGCTCAAACACATCTTCATTACCTGAAATTGGTGGTGAAGCAGTAGCCCTTTTTGATCCATATTCCGTATTATCGATCAGGGAAACTATATGGCGGGTAATAAGCAGCGATAAGATGCAAAAAGCCATGATAGAAAATGGCTACAGACAAGTAAAACAGTTCAGTTGGGAAAAGCATGCCCGGATGATCATCAAGTCATTTGAGGAAATAAATTCCAGTGCCCAAAAACAAGAATAATGAAAGGGAAGAACTCTCTCAAAAATTATTGAAAAAATTAGCGACTGCTGATAAAAAACCCAATCAGTTTGCGCACAATATACGTTTACCACTTTTCCATATCTTTCACCGTTTATGGCATATTTTATTTATACTGCCTTTTTTGCCATTTATCTGGATACTGCATATAATTCTGATTTTCCGCTTTTTATTTACTGGTAAACCTGTGTTCAATACTCAGGAATGTTATGGTAAAAAGGGAAACTTGATCATCATAAAATATTTTAATTCAAATATCGGAAGCAATTTTGCTCTGTTTTATCATGTTCTCAGCGGAAAATTAAATCTTATTGGCTACAGTCTTAATACTTTAAGAGAAATTGGTGACTCCTTTATTTATGACTATGCCCCCGGGGTTATCAATCTCTGGTATATCCGATCTGCTTCTCGAACAGCCTATGAAGGTATTAAAGAAACAGATAAGGAATTCGTCAGTAGCCTATTGCTAAAAGCAGAACTTTATCCTGGCATTATCAGTTTCCTCAAACTTATCAAGGCAGAATTTCTGCTTATGGTCAGGTTTCTGGTTGCTGGTACATTCCGTATTTTTCAAAAAATTAAGTATTTGCCTGGTATGATGGATCCGATATTTCTTTTTAATACGAGACTGCGAAATGTTTCTATGCAGCAGACTCTGAACCTGATCAAATCCACAATCAATAACTCAAATGATAGCAACGCAACCTCCAGACGCAAAATATATTTTGTTAATCCTGACTGCTTCAATAAAACCTTTTCTCCTGCTGAATCAGATTATAAAGTCATCCTGGCTGAATCTAACCCTGATGACTGGATATTTGCTGATGGTATTGGTATAAATATCGCAGTGGATATGCTGGGTTACCCCAAAAATGAAAATGTAAATGGTACTGATCTACTTCCGCGGCTTGTTGAACTGGCTGCTGCAAATGATTTCTCTTTTTTCCTCTTAGGTGCAAAGCAGGGAGTTGCTGATAAAATGAAAGAAAATCTGATTAGCCAATATCCCAATCTGCAAATCAAAGGTACTCAGCATGGTTATTTTAATTGGGATACACAAAGTGCTGATATTGTTCAAAAGATAAATGATCTCCAGGTGGATATACTGCTGGTGGCTTTTGGTGCTCCGAACCAGGAGCGTTGGATAGAAAAATGGTTCCCTCATTTGAATTGCTCACTGGTAATTGGAGTTGGAGGTTTATTTGATTTTTATTCCGGCAGAATTAAAAGAGCTCCCCGCTGGCTGAGAGATATTGGTCTGGAATGGGGTTTCAGGCTACTAATGGAACCTCGCCGCATGTTTAAACGCTATATAATCGGGAATCCTCTCTTTCTGAAACGGGTAAGAAAAATCCAAAAAACTGCTGCCTGGCTGATTCACAGAATTATACAGACTCAAAAACACCAGAATCTGCAGATCATCGATCTTAATACTCTCGAAATGATCAGAAAAAGGAACACTGGTCTTGTGGATATGTTCCCGCTTATAGCAGATTATTGTTCCTCTAAGCAGATTACTGTATCTCTGATCACTGAAAATCCGACTAAGTCAGAAAACTGCACTCAAAACCTTTCACGCATCTTTCCCCGAATCAATTTTATTTGTGGTTTTCCTATAGATAATAATTCTTTCTATCTGATCATAGCAGAAAGACTTGATCCTGAACAGATAAATGCTCTCAAGCAAACTGGCATAAGTGCTATCTGCTTGATTGATAAACGCTTTATCAATGAATTCATTAATATTAATATCCTCGAATAAAATCATTATAATTGACAAAACAACTCTCAATCTTGATTTATTGTATTTAGTGAATTCGTGAGTGAAATGAGGATTAAATGAAAAAAAGGGATAAGGAAACAGAAAAGATCATCAGCAGATTTTCGGAAGAGAACCTGAAGCATGAAAAATCTTCCCATATACACAAAATTCTTTTCTGGCAGTCCTTTATCAATTTCTCTTACGGTTTAAAAAGAGTTCTTGATTTCACACTCTCTTTAATTGCTATTATTTTACTTTCACCCTTATTTTTGTTAACTGGAGTTGCTATCTTTCTGGAAAATCCTGGTCCAGTGATTTATTCTCAGCAAAGAGTGGGTAAAGACGGAAAACCCTTTTATTTCTACAAATTTCGTTCCATGGTCGTGGGGGCAGAGAAATTAAAAGATCAATTACTTCCTGAAAATGAATCTGAAGGTGGCGTAATATTCAAAATGAAACATGATCCCCGCATTACCCATGTAGGGCATTTCATCAGGAGATTCAGTATTGATGAATTACCCCAGTTCATCAATGTACTAAAAGGTGAAATGAGTCTGGTTGGTCCCAGACCACCACTGCCCAAAGAAGTAAATCAATATACTCTGGAAGATAGAAAAAGACTACACATCAAACCTGGCATTACCTGTATCTGGCAGGTGGAAGGCAGAAGCGATATCCCCTTCAATAAACAGGTTGAACTCGATAAACAATACATCTATTCACAATCACTCTGGGAAGATATAAAAATTCTGCTTAAAACCATTCCCGCCGTTATCACGGGAAAAGGTGCCTATTAAATAATCACTATTTCCAGGCGATAAAACCTTTCAAATGGTCGATAGACCTTTGAAATGGCTGGACAGTTCATCTCTCCAAATTTGATAACCATAAAGGAACTCTCGATAAACTACATGAGGCCTATCACTATCTCTATGCAGAATAGCTCAAAAACTCTGAATATGAATTCTCTCCCTCTGCTGAAATTGAATGGTATGATCATCGTTTCAATTTCAATTCTCCCGATTCTGAGCTTGATGTTTATATCCCGGTTAAATAGTAAACTTTGATATTTGGCGGGGATATTGAAATATTTTTATTCTAGTGTCCTCGCCAAACTGCCATCAGGAAGCATATTATCAGGATGGTATTGATTACTCTCCTCCATCTGGTAGCGCTTGCAGATTTGCCAGTCGCCCCTGCAATACAGTTCTATCCACTTCCTGTCTAATTTTCCCTGCTCATAAAAGCGCTTCATGGGGCAGCAATTATACCATTTGCAGGTAAATTGAAAGGTTTTCAGTTTACCATATTTTTCCCGAGTCTTTGAATAGTAATCGGGATTATATAGCAGAGCTGCAGGATGCGTGAGTGGATATATCTTTTGCCCCATTGCATAAATAAGTTTACCATATAAGGTTTTATAATCAGCTTTTGCACTTGGCGGATCTGCCCTGTATTTCTCTAAAATATAACGGGTAGCATAAAATCCTAAAGGTATAATGAATTCTGGTTTGATCATTTCCAGCTCTTCATCCAGATATTTGGAGCATGCTTCTATTTCCAGCATCTTTGGCTTACGGTTTTGCGGCAAATTGCATTTTACCAGATTTGAAATATAAAGAATTTCACGCTTTATTCCCACCTCATTCAATAGCCTGTCCAGCATCCTGCCGGAAGGTCCAATAAACATTCTGCCTTCGATATCTTCCTGCTCTCCCGGTGATAGCGCTACCAGAAAGAACCTTGAATTTATATCTCCTTCACCTGCAAGAGCATGCTGCCTGGTTTCTGCCAGATGGCATCTATCGCACTTGACTATTTGGCTGTTTAGAGATTTAAATTCTGCTTCCATGATCCTGTTTTCCTAAATTATTAGCTCTTTACCAGCTCCCAGACTCAAGCAGTTTTCCTGAAAATAATACTTGAAGATGTCCTGAGCCATCGCTCCAGTGCAATGAGTAGGAGCCATTTTCTGGATGCCGATAGCTTGCAGCTCTTTCACTATTTCCTCTATCTCCTGTTCACTGCTGTCTTTCAGATGGAATCCTCCCGCTGCCAGATACAGGGGCTTTCCTCCCATTAATCGATGAACACGCTTGACCATTTTGACAATTCCGGGATGAGAACAGCCAGCTATTACGGTGACACCATTTTGTGTTGTTAATACCAGGCATTGTTCAACCATTTTCTCACCCTTATATTCAAATTCAAATCCACCAAACAAGAAAATATCCTTTTCCTGACCCAGTCTCAGGTTATCATTCAATATATGCAATATGCCGCCATGAATTTCGATCTTCGCTTTAGTTACATCGCTGAATCCCTCACAAATATAAACTGGCAATCCATTCTTAAGTTTCAGCAATTGCCACAATCCATCCCGATGGTCATAGTGATCATGCGAAATCACCACCTTCTCGATCTGTTCAACACTTATCTTCATCATCTCCATATTATGAAACAGTATCTCTGAATGCTCACCGGTATCAAAAAGTATCCTTCCGTCAATCAGGCAACTGAAGCCCCAACCCGGCAGATAACCGCTCTCGGAAATTGTATTATCATATAAAACCTGTATTTTCATATTATCTCCTTAACTATTCGCGCTTCCATCTCAACATTATGTCCACTCAGTCCTCTGAAACCAGTAAAAATATCTTATTCCAGATCAGTAATGATCTCCACAACCCATTCAGCTACTGTCCCGGTTATCTCTGCACAGGATTCTTTCATCTTTTTCTTATATATATCAACATGAGCATCCTGCCACATATCAAATTCGTTTCCAGCAAACTTCTGCCTGAACCAATTACAGCTTACACCACCGTATTTCTGCTGAAATTTCTCCACAAGCTGCTTTCCAGGCAATAGACGTTCCTTAAACTTACCCAATTCAAATTCTTCCCGTGTCCTTCCCAGAAAAGCTCCCAATACAAGTTCTCCTGCTGCCAGGGCTCCACAGTTGCCATCTCCCATCAGACAGCCGCCTCCAGCCAGAAAATGTGCTGATTTCAGCAATTCTCCCAGATCTATATCCATCACTTCCATTACAGATGCGATCACGCACTGCGAACATATCCCATATTTCAAATAATAATCACTGCCAAGTTCCCGGGCTTTTAATCCTGCTTCGTTCATCATTTATCCCCTGTTCCTGATTATTTCTATAGTTGATACTTCCCTGCTACGTGCCGCCGGTACCATGGCTGATAATAGCGTGATGACTAATGCCAGAATCGGGATAATAATGAAATCTGCCAGCCGGATATCAACCGGCAATTCCTGGATCGGAAATCCACTTATCGGGATCTTGATAAATTCCCATTTCATTTGAGATTGCAAAAAAGCATAAGCGATGCCAAGTCCGAGCAATATTCCGGAAACCCCAATATAAAAACTGGAACTAATAAATATTTGCCTGATCACTTTGCCATTTACTCCAAATGCCTGCAATATCCCAATATCGCGCTTCTTTTCTGTTACCAGGCGATTCAGATTTCCTGCCATATTAAATCCTGCCAGAATAATGATCAGTGATAATACCAGGATCATTAAAACCTTCTCCATCTTGATGGCATTAAATAGGTTTGCCTCATAATCACTCCAGTCTTCCACCCGATACTCATCTCCCAGTTCCTTTGCCAGCATCTTGCGGTAATACCATGCCCTGTCTGCATTCTCTGTCCGCACTTCAAGCATATCAACTATATCTCCAGACCCGCTAAAGTATTGTCCAGCTCCCAGACTGTAATAACAGTAATGTAGATCATAATCCGGTATTCCCGAACTGAAGATCCCCACCACCTTGAATCGACGACTGCGTGGAAGCAGACCAAAAGGCGTTGCCTCTGTGCCTACTGGCGCGGATAATTGAATATAGTCTCGAACTGATACATTCAGGTTCATTGCCAGATCAAAACCTAATATTATCCCATTATCATTCAGGCTTTCGCTGTCTGGATTGCCTATCATGATCCGGTCTTTCAGATTCGTCCCTGCTGAATAGCTCTCAAAATCTATACCCATACACACTCCACCATAAATGCCATCCTGGCTCTGAATAAGAAGTTCATTACTGATGATTGGGGTAGCATGACTGATATAATCATATTGTTCAACTTTTTTTGCCAGTTCATTATAGTTTGAAAGTGGTTCTCCACCGGTTCGGCTGATTTTCACATCGCTCCTGAAAGCGGTTATCCGCTGCCGAATATCGCTATCAAAACCATTCATTACGCTGATCACAGTAAGTAACGAAAAAACCCCCAAACAAATCCCTATCAAGCTCAACAAATTTGAAAAACTCAATACAAACCTGCCGTGTCCCTTCAAATACCTCAACGCTATAAAATCTGCAAACTTTTTCATTAAGCTTTATTTCAAACTGCTAAATGAAAAGTCAAGTACTGTTTTATCTCATTAACCATCAATTTCAATTGGTGGTAGATGTAATTTACTAATAATTAATCACTTCAGTGACTTCTCGTTATGATATATATAATTATAAGACATATTATAACTTCATTGCTGTAATTCATACAAAGTGGCTGAAGCCACTAATTTCTGTGATTGCTCAGCTAGTCCACCAGTTGAAACTGGTGGTTAATAAGAGAGTTATTTAACTATCCCAATAAACTTAAATATTAGCGGTTTTTCTTCACTCAGCTTATTATTAACGATATTCGTTGATTCCTTCTCCTAAATTGGCAAATATAGATCCATATAGGTGGCATCACCCTCAATGATCACCTCTTCCAGACAATACCTGCCATCGCAATCACAACTGTTATCTTCATTTTTTAGTTTACTCGCTTCTCCCACAAGTATCCGCCAGCCATTGCCGATCCTTTCAAAAGGTGCCTCAAATGGCTCAGATATCCGCATCAAAGCATAATTATCTGCTGCTATAGTCTTAAACTCTATTCCCGGATCACATTCCACTTCCTTATCAACGGTTATCAAATATTCATAACCTCTCTTACCTGCTGATAATTCCTCATCCGATACTGGAATATCAAATCCAAACCCACGCTGCTTTTCCAGATCAAATCCTTTTGACTGCATCCAGCTGCACAAAAATTCTATCACCTCTTCCTCAGGATTTTCACTCACTCTGTGCGATGACACAACCTTCATCTCTGGTAATTTAACTTTGTTTACTTTACTGAATACTTCCATATTTGCCTCCTTAATTCATCTGAGACAACAAATAGAAAAATTAACTAATTAGTCAAGATAAATTTATCTGAATAGTTAATTATGCCAAATAAATAACCTAAAAGATAATTGTTTCACTATGATCATCCTTCAAACCACACTTAACTACTATAATAATAGTAAGTTAGAATCACATAATAGACTCAAGCGGCAATGAACCTGAACAACAAAGCACGTACTCACATTTTAATGTCACTATGTGCTTTGTTGTTCCACCTGAAGATTTTCTGCTTGCTTCAGATAATGATCTTAACATTTCAGTTAATAGCATAAGGGTATATTTATCGGTATATTGAGGGATAATATTTTCAAATAATAGTTTATTATTCTGGTCTTTTCTCAAAATACATCACTTTATTGAAATAATCAAAAGTGATATTAAATCTCTTCATCAATGGTAGGCCAAATGTGCCTAACTTAACTATAGAGTTATCTAAACTAGCATCGGCTTGCACAAATTCTGCCGGAATATCCTGCAGCGTAAAATCTCCGAGCTGCACTTTTTTGAGCACTCCCTGGTAACCATATAATGCTCCTGAGGCTCCATAACCGATCAAGGTTTTTTCTACTCCCACTGGTATTTTGATCCCATAAGATTCATTTTCAATCAGGTAGAAATTATAAATAGTACCCAGATCAATATCAAGATTGATATCTATCTCCACGTCCTCAGCAGTAGTTATTCTAAATGGTACGCTATATGAATCACCTCCAACAGGACTCATGGGCAGAGCAGCACCAGTGCCGGAAAATTCAAATTCCTCTGGTTTTGTGAGAATAATTTTCATATTCTCAAAATCAAATTTTACGACAAAATGTTTAAAAAACAATGAACATACCTGTCCAGCGACACCGGGAAAATAATCTCCAAATCCTGATTCGGGTGGAGATATCAGGCAGGGTTGCTCATGGAAGATGATCTCACCAAAATCTATATCTATATCTTCACCATCATAGATTGAAGAACCACCATCTTTTCCGATACCGGTCACAGAATGCTCCTCATCGTCCTTATACCGCAAGCCAATTGTCTCATCCTCACCAGCATAAAACCAGACTTGATCCCACAAGGAACCGTTATCAATCAGAAATTTTACTTCTTTGCCCTGCATTTTCCCGCGAATCAATATATTTTCACCAAAATATTCAAAATTCAGTCGTACTTCAGAAGTATCTGATTTTATCTCATAACTTCCTGGTCCGCTTCCAGGCAATATTTCTGCTGTATCAGCCATAACCACTCCCCAGTTTATCAGTATTGATATTATTAAAATCCAGCTAATTTTCATATTTCTTTTCCTCCGTAATTAATCAGGCAAATTGAATAAATTATATGGCATAAGTCAATAAACATTGAATAAATTTCAGATATTTTTCATCAGCAGCACATTAAGATACTATATTATTTCAGCATATTATCCAAAAAAAAATCCGGTAAAAACTATTGATTTTTACCGGATTAGGGATTTTTCTGGGCCGTCTCATTACCGCTTTCCGGCATAACGATTACGACGCTCATTCCACTTGCTTACAAGTTTAGTGTGCTTCATCGTGTACCTCCAAATCTTGCTTTTCTTTCATTCCATCTAGCTAAAATACTCTTTTTCATCTTTTTCATCTTTTTGCCTCCATCACATTATACTATATACTAATGCAAGAACCGTGCCAAACCATAAGTTATTGTTAATTAGTGTCTTAGAGATTTTCCATCAATTAATACTGTGCGCCTGCGTACACCTGCTCGTTCAACACCGAACACTTTAGGGGAATAAACTGTCATAATTGTCTTACCGCTCAAACCCTTGATCTGTCATTACGATCTCTTTCTTATTTCTTCAGAATATTTCAATAACATGAATAGATGTATCTCATCGAGTAAGTGGATATTGTTTGAATTGCTTATTTTTTTGCTGGCTGAGCTTGACTTTTCATGTTTTTTCTCAAATGCTGTATCCAATAATAATGATAAATTGAGAAATTAGTTTGTAAAAATCATTGAAATTAATAAAGTGAACCGGGAAGCGACAATTGAGCTAAAGATCAAACCTGCGCAATATCAATATCTGCCGGCAAATTAGAAGCACATATTCTCAGAATATGACCATAAAAAATCCGGTAAAAATTAGAATTTTTACCGGATTAGGGGATTTTCTGAGCCCGTCTCATTACCGCCTTCCTACATAACGATTACGACGCTCATTCCACTTGCTTACTAGTTTAGTGTGCTTCATCGTGTACCTCCAAATCTTGCTTTTCTTTCATTCCATCTAGCTAAAATACTCTTTTTCATCTTTTTCATCTTTCTGCCTCCATCACATTATACTATATCTTAATGCAAGAACCGTGCCAAACCATAAGCTGCTGATAATTAGTATCTTAAGATTTTACCCAAAATTAATACTGTACGCCAGCGTACACCTGCTCGTTCAGCACCGAACACTTTTATGGGATTATCCGGCATAATTTACTAATCACTCAAAATCTTTGAATTGTTATTACATCTCTTTCTTATTTCTACAGAATAATTAAATTACATGAATTTGAAAATCATTGAAATTGATAAGGAGAACTGGGAGGTTGCCTCTAAATGAAATTGCACTTATCTTGGAATATTATTTAGGAAATAAAAAACCGGTAAAAATTAGAATTTTTACCGGATTAGGGGATTTTCTGAGCCCGTCTCATTACCGCCTTCCTACATAACGATTACGACGCTCATTCCACTTACTTACGAGTTTAGTGTGCTTCATCGTGTACCTCCAAATCTTGCTTTTCTTTCATTCCATCTAGCTAAAATACTCTTTTTCATCTTTTTCATCTTTCTGCCTCCATCACATTATACTATATCTTAATGCAATAACCGTGCCAAACCATAAATGACTGATAATTAGTATCTTAGGAATTAGCTCTCAATTAATACTGTACGCCAGCGAACACCTGCGCGTTCAGCACCGAACACTTTTCAGGAATAAACCATCAGTTTTACTAACTTCTCAAAATCCTTGACGCATTACTACGATCCCTCGTATCTGTTCAACGTTTTCAGCAGAAAATCATTGGTTTTGTAAATCATTAATTTCTCTAAGTTTATTAGTAAGAGGTGTTTTATTGAGTAATAACTTAATCGTTATCAGTCTGGGAATAATATATTCAATTATTCTCCATTTTGCCCGTAGTCTGCAAAGATTAGGTATTCACTCCTATGATCGACTGCTAGTGAATATTTCGGGTAAAACCCCTCATGAAAGGCTTTCCCGTAATGATTTTGTCTATATCCTTGGTATCGTTCTATCCAATGCCTGTGTGGTATTTGTGATTCTGGCAGCCAGATATGGTACAATTTCTTATTTCACTGCCATGTATGGTATTGGGATGCTGCCCATGCTGCTATTCACTCGATATGTGATGCATGAAAAAACTTCATTGCATAACTGGCTGGGAATCATTATAATCATAATCGGCAGTTGCTTACTGGGAATTGCTGCCCGGGATTCAAAACCTGTTGTAATGGAAATGGTGAAACTGACAAATCTTATCTATCTTCTGCTGGCAGTAATTATTCTAACTCCGATACTTTTAAAAATAGCAGTCAGAAGTAAACATATCTTTATTGATGCTATGATCTCTGGTCTGATTGCGGGTTTAATCGCCTGCCTTGATCCCATTTTGAAAGCTACGGGACAAAATTTCTCTTTTCATAGTGGTGTATTTCCCATGCATACAACGGGCTGGGTCTTATTTCTCTTAAGTTTTGCTGCTTCCACTGCATCGTTGCTGATCACTCAGCATGCCTACAGCCGTAGAGTTAATGCTTCGCAATTTATTCCCCATTTTAATGCCACTTTCATTGCCATGCCTATTTTTATCCAGATGATCATTCTTCCTGGTTATCTACCAGGAAAATTAGAAATCATTGGTATCACGATTATCATTGCCGGTATTATCATCTTCTCTGATAAAGCAAGGCGTATGGCACGTAAATCAAATATTTTACTAGAAAAATCTTCATAAAAGACACTTGACATTCAGAACTTAATTCGTTAATTGAAGTTAGGTTTAAAAAATAGGAAAGTGAGGATTTTATCTTGAAAAAGAAGTATATTATAAATATAATAAAAGTTATTGTAACTGCGGGATTTTGGCTGGTCTGGTTCTGGATTTATGCCTGGCTAAACGCCAGAGGTTTTCAGGCGGGTATTCACTGGAAATCACCTGATATATATATACCCGTTATGGTTTATCCCTATGTTTTTGGGATGCTGATACTGGTTATTTTACCTTTTGCCTGCAACTTTAAATCAAAGAAGTTTTATCCTTTGCTTTTGCTTTATATTTCTGTGAGCATTATGATGTTTGCAATTTATTATTTCTATCCAGTTTATATGTTGCGTCGTGAATATACCGGTACACTTTTTGCAGATGTTATGATGCGCGGGATAGTGGGGATGGATGATGCTGCAAATTGCTTTCCCTCCAATCATTGTGCTCTGGCAACCCTGGGCTATATTGGAACTCAGATAAGTAATGCGCCCCGCTGGCTAAAAGGTGGAACTTTGCTATTGACTCTGCTGGTTTGCCTCAGTACGGTTTTGGTTGGGCAGCACTACTGGATTGACATTCCAACAGGAATTGGTCTTTCAGTATTAATTTATTTTATAAGCAAGAACTTCTTGAAGTTAGAGAGACAATAATGGATTATAATCAATTTCCACTTCCTATTTTTACGGCACATAAGGAATATGCTTCTTCCAGAACTGGTACTGAAAAATTCCGGTCTGGTATGCGTCTATTTACCTCCGTTTTAAAGTACTGTTCCATAGTTGCGATAGCAGATTATCTTCAGTATCTGGAAGCAGGTGGAGAACCGGAATTACAATTGACCAATCTCTTGTATACCAACCTGTTTCGGCCATCATTAGGTCATTGGAATCATTTTTTAAGAGATTCACTGGTGTTTCGCCGTAAACGAGAATTAGAGGAAGATTCTGGTTTATTCTATGATCTGGATGGGGCATATTTTAAGAAACGTCATAAAACATCACCAGGAAAACTGGCAGTGATATTTAATGAATTGATCTCAATCCGTAATGAATGGTTTCATCCGGGGCTGGATCCAGATGAAAACAATGCTCCAGGCTTGTTAACGAAGATAGAAACAAAAATCGAAGAAATGCTGGAACACCTGAAGTTTCTGGAACATTATCCTCTATTTCATTATCTGGGAGAAGAAAAACATGAACTAATGGGAGATGTGAGCTTTGGCTGGACAGAAAGTGAAGTGGCAAAACTTAATTCAGGCGAAAGACAGTTATTTATTGAAACCGGAAACGAAAAACCAACTCCATTGAATTTTCTTATTGAACTACAGAGCAACAGTTCTGGTGATGAGCTTCAATTCATGTTATTTGAAACTGCCCGAATCAATAAACAGAAGTCTGTAAGACTGATAAAATTTATCTTAGGTAATCAATGGGGATTTGATGAGCGACTCTATCTTGATTTAGCTAATGAAGCACAGAAGCTCTTGCGCATAGAGCAGAAAGAAGATATAGTTGAAGTAGCAGAACTTAACTGGAATTATATAAATAGTATAAGCAAGGGACTAATGAAAGCAAATCGTCAAAACCTGGAGGATTCCGGCAAAGTTATCCCATTGCTTTACGTAAATAGATCAAAGATTGAAGGAGAAGCTGGTTTTTTTGAGCAGTTCCTGCAGTCAAAGAAAACCCGCTGTCTGGTGTTATTAGGTGATTCCGGGCATGGAAAAACAAATACTTTGTGGAAACTTTCAACCCATCGTTTATTACGGGAAAAGAAAGGTTATCTGGCTAAATTTTTCTATGAAGCACGTAATATAGACCCAATGGGACTAAAGCAAGAGCTGGATCAAAACTTTGATCTTGTAAACACTCTGTCTTCTCTGGTGCAAATGATGAAAGACAAAAGTCCCAAATTAGCTGAAAAAGAAGTTATTATCTTTATTGATGCCATCAATGAATTTACTAACCCGGCATTATTAATGCGTGAGATACTGGATTGCTATCCGGCTGAATCTTTGATTGATCTGCGCTTTGTGGTATCCTGCCGGACTATAAGCTGGTCAAGAATTCTGGTCACACTCAGCAATCAACAGGAAGAGCTGGTATTTAGTTATCTGGAAGAAAGCGAGAAGCGTTATCCTACTTTAGCTGAATATTCCGAGGACGAACTGAAAGCAGCTTATGATAACTACTGTGACAAATTTCATATAGAGACGAAACTTGAGCAAATTTCACCTGGTTCAATGAACCTGATTAAAGACCCGTTAATGCTTAGGATGGCAGCAGAAGCCTATTGTGGGACTGAATCTGAAAAAGGCATAATACCGCGTCAACTGGATATTTCTACAATATTCAAGAATTATGATACAAAAGCTCAAATAGATGTACTGCGTGATGAACCATTTTTGGCAAACCTGATTGAATGTATGTGGGATCATCATCATAGTATGCTTTCAGGAAATGTGATTCGAAGCCACAATGAGCTCCAGGAAATAGTCTATTCCACTCCAGTAAATCTCCCGCCAGGCTCAACCTATCAATGTTCAAACTGCAGCAGCATCTTCAAAATTGGAGACCAGGGCTTTGAGGCTGATGACCCATGCCCTGATTGCGATTCCATGTCTATGAAACCAGTACCTAATGACTGGAGAACCACCTATGAAAGACTCTTGGATGAGGGTATAATTACTGAGGATTTCCAGGCAGATGATATAGCAATTCGCTTTGTATATGACCGATATTATGAATATAGGACATCCTGCTGGATATTAAAGAAATTTGCTCCCCTGGATATAGATGTGATCAGGAAATTAGTTATATTTGCACATCAGGGAGAAACTCCGATCTTATTAGAAGCCATTAAACTGGCAGTAAGAATGTGTGAAAACTGGGAATCGATCATTTTGAAGCTGGCGGAATCTGAAGACCAGGGGCTAATGGATATGGCTGAAAGTATTATCTTAGGAATGAATCAGAGTGCCGAAGAAGGTAAAGTCAGCCAGTTAATCCAGAAACTGATAGAAGGTTCTGTGCCTGAACGGGTAATTGCCATAAATGCAGCCGTGGAAATAACTGAAACAGCAGATGCAGCATTGCTTAAAGAAATCCCCCAAAAAGAAGGCAATGAAGTAATTAGCCAGGCTTTGTCTCGGGCATTGTATTTAATTTGGCGTAATGATCCTGCGCGTGCAGTGGATTTAATGGAGAAATTACGTCAGCAAATATCGCTTGGTAATTTCATCAAACAACAATTTAGTCTTTTTAGTGTTTTACTGGAAGTAACCTTTAAAACTTTGGGAGTTCTTCATCATAAAGAGGAAATTGTTACTGCTTTAGGAGATTTCTGGATAAAGTTGATAACTCAGAATCTGAGATTAGGTAAAAAAGGAATATTCAATGAGTTATTGAGTAAATCAGTTAAACTTGCTTTAGTAAACGCCATACAATTGTTTGGTAACAGGCTTTTTAAGAAGCATGGAGTATCTTTTGGAAAAGGTGACAACGCATTTAGAGAAGATGAAATACTGGCGATTTTGACCTTACTTGATGCCTGGAATCCAGGTTCAGAAGCAATAAATGAAGTGACTGAGATAATGTTGAAGTATGGTCATAATACCTTGAATGAAAATCAGCAGAATAGAATGTGCTCTACTATTGCAGCATATTTTGGTATTCCAGCCTGCGTAGCTGCCATAAATCATGATCCCCAGGCGACAATAGCTATTTATGATAATACTTTTATGGAATCCAGGAATTTGCATGATAAAGGCAGGGCAACCCGATTTTTTACTTATAGTGGAGTGAATTTTGCCCTTCAGCTCAATTATCCAAAGTTTGATGATCCCCAGCTTCTCACACCAGTTTATGAAAAATTGTATTCCTGGTATTTGATTCTTTTGGAAGAAGACCCTGAGATATTTTCTAAAGCAGAAATAATCGAAGGAATACCAAACAGCAGTTTTGGTATATTTTCCCAGGCTACAGTCAGAATGGGACAGGATTTAATTAACAATCTGGTAAAACCAATGTTAACCAAAGCCCAGGAAGGACATTCGGGATTATTGAAATCATACCTGCGAACATCTCTATTTAGTCTGGACACATTTTCACAGCGGGTTTTTGCACATCTTTCGGCACTAAAGAGTTATGATTATCTGTTATCTATACCAGATTTAGCAGCCCAAACAGGAATGGAAGAGCGCGAAATGATGCGGCTTTTTGTGGAAGCTTATGCTGTAATCTCTGTTGGCTATCCCTCTGATGTGGAGCTATTTGTTGTTAATAATAAAAATATCCCTGCGGGTTTCCTGGAACTGGTGCGGCAGGCAAGGAACAAGCCTTCAATTCTATTTGACCAGCAGGATCAGCAGACATTGGAGCAATATATTAACAATACTCTGCAAAGCTGGACAATTAGTGATGGTGGTAATTCTGTTCTGGCAAATTTTCCTGCTTTAAGGAAGATTATTGATAAATACTTTCGGGATGCTGTAGCATGCGGTGATCTGGCAAAAGTATTGAGTAAAGCGGTTAAAGACTTGTTTGATTTTTTAATTAGTCAAGGGAAAAAGATCAATTAGGAGGGATATTGGCAGGAGTTATTACTCACCTGATAGCCGGAAGTAATTTTCTGAAAAAGCAAAAACTGGTTGCAAAAGAATACCATGGCTGTTTTTTACTGGGAAGCTGCTATCCAGATGCTGGATATTTTCCTGGAGAAAAAAGTATAATAAGTGATCTGGCTCATTATTTAATGGCTGCCAGAATTGCTCGTTATTTATTTCAGGAAACCAGCTCTGAAAGCTGGAAAGCATTTGCCTTAGGCTGGCTGTTCCATCTTCAAACAGACCTTGCTATCCATCCAATGGTAAATAAATTAGCTGCTCAATATCACTATGGCGCAGAATACAATGACCAAATATATACCTATGAACAAAGCCCACTAATTCATGCTTTAATTGAAAATGAGCTTGATTGTAAATTACTTAGAGTGAGCAGTATTGACCAGCTATGCTTTACTACTCCTGTAATGACAGGGCTAAATCCAATTTCTAAAGCATTTGAAGATTTCTATTCCCTAAAATTGGACGATAATTATCTAAATAAGATGATTATTAAGCTACCGGGGAAATTGAAATTTATCTATAGAAGTTTGACCAAACTTGAAAACATGAAAGCGTTAAAGCAATTTACGATTTGGATTCTGCAGATTCTAAGAAAATTATTGGGTGAGTCTAAATATATATTGATCAAGAATTTTATAGCACCTGATCAGATAGATGATGAAAAGTTCTCAGAGTATCAACAGGCAATTGCAGAATTGATTGATAAAATCAGTCACCATGATTTACCCCAATGGTTTTCTGAGGATTACAATTTTGATACGGGCAATATTTCTAAGCTCGGGGAGTATAAAATAGCAGATAGGTTATTTACTGAACTTGATGGTAATGAGAATAAATCTTTGATCTGGGATAAATTCAAAGTGCAATTTTGCAAAAAGGACGGGGGAAAATGAAGATTACTTTTTTAATAATATTTATTTTAACTACTTTATTTCTTTATAGTGACATTGGTGAAAGCATTCATCATGCTGACACTTATTACTGGCTGGGAATTGGTGAGCATGGAGATATGGAAGCATTTAGCAAAGCTCTTGATTATCTTAAGAATGCAGGATCCCGTCTGGAAAAAGCCGGTTTGGATATAGAAAATGAGGAATTCTTTTCTCAAAAAATTAAGAATCTGCGGGAAGACATCCTTAATCAGCAAGATATGGCTCATGATACTTTCTTTGGCGTTTTTCCACTGACAAGATTATTGGGAAATTCAATCTTCAGTGACCCCGGGGCTTATGGTAGTTTTGAAATTATTGATGATCCTGATGTGATCGCTGTAACGAATGGAGCAGAAAAAGTAGTAGAAACCCTTAACAGCAGTTTGAAATACTCACCTCAATACGGGGTTGTGATAAATAGTGATCCTCCTAACATCGCTCTGGAAAACGAAGTTCGCTACATTTTTAACTTAGACTCTAGATTTTTTGTGCACACATCCCAGGAAATAGCTTCCGCTTTAACACTGGATGAATTAGCAAAATTTAAGGCAAATGAAATTGATACAGACCTCATCACTCACTTGAGTGAGAAGATGAATAATCCCTATCTGGCTAAAGTAACGATCCGCCAGGTGGACATCGTTGAAGGCATTTATTTCTTTATTCTGGAGTCAGATATGTATTGGGATAATGAAGGAACCCCCAAATTCAAAATGGCAGAAATGAGCTTCTGTCGTGATCGTCGTGAGGCATTTTGGCCAGTCTGGGCTACAAATATTGTCTTATTTCTTCTGTCTCTGCTGATTTTCCTTGTTTTTTATAAAACTAATATTGGCAGTAAATTACATGATTTGATCATGCCTGTAACCGCTTTCTTATGGGGCAGATTTCTTCCCTGGCTCTTAAATCCATTGCTGCTTAGTATTCGACCAGTACCTGAGAATCTGGTTAAGTTATCTTTCTGGTGGCTTATTGTTTATGGAATTGTGTTGATTTGTGGTACAATGCTCACCTGGTATCTCATCAGTAAACGCATTAGATTTTTGCATAAAGCATTGGCTCTGGACGGTTGGACAGATATTGCCCTTATCAGTGTGGGATTAGGACTTGCTGCATATTTTGGTGAGATAATTTTGATTTATAATACATCACTGATTTTATTAGTAGTTTACGAAACCTTGATCGTAGTTATTGTCGGATACATTCTTGGTTCAGTGTTAGATTGCACAAAGAAATCAGCTAACTGGTTTATGGTTTTAGTACTCCTGATCTCTGGTTCTTTTGGGTTGCTTTTGGCAATGATGAACAATGAGGCAATGTTTGGACTTGTGATTTTTGCCCTTGCAACCATCCTTATCGTACATCTTAGATTGAATAAAAGCACTGTTAACAAGGATATATGTGAATTAGAACCAAAAACCTCTAACTTTGTGCAAATGGCAGTTAAACCAAAATATCAAAAATTTACTTCTTTCACCGATAGCTTTGATCGTGTATCAAGATTTCTCTCTGGCTCGATGAGTCGCTTATCGCTCGTGGGACCTAGTGGCAGAGGAAAAACTGCTACAGCAGGTGCCCTCATAAATGAATTAAATAACAGTATGACCGAGGATGTAATTGTATTAAAAGGTGAATGTCCTAACCAGGAAGCACATCTCAATCTTTATGCACCTCTTCAGCAGGCATTAGGAAAAGTTTCCGGTGTTAATTTCAGCTCAGTAAATCGAGATGATTCCAATATTGATTCTATCTTTAATAGTCTGATGGACACAGTGATCCCTTTTTCTTCTATATTGATGCCATCTAGTGAAGGCAGTAGTGGATTGCAATCCCGAGAACAATTGAATAATCTTATTTATAATTCTTTAGTGAAAATATGTAAAAAATCAAAGGTTATACTGTTTTTAGATGATATTCAATGGATTGATGATGCTACAAAAGATTTTTTGACCTTTTTGATTGAGAGATTGGATGATGATGATCAGTTGCCATTTTTATTATTACTAACATCAAGGTCAGAGACAATAACGGCAGATATTGGTTTGAAGTCAGAAGATATTGTTATCTTAAATCCACTGCAGGATAATGAAAAAGAATTGATTTTGAGTGATGGATTAGGATTTGAACCTAATCTTAGCCGTCAGCTTTTTGCGAGCTTTGGAAAAATATCCAACCAAAAAGGGGAATTGTTTTTCCTGTTATCTGCCCTGAATGAGTTATCCCGCGAGGGAGCATTCATTAAAGGTAAATCGGGATATACATTGAGTGCAAACTATAAATCTGTTGATCAATTGCCGATACCTGGATCTTTTTCAGATTCTGTTTTAGAACAAATACATCGTATTCCTGAACACAAAATGATCGTGGAGTGTGCTGCCTGTGTTGGTTTAGAGTTTGAAGTAGAAATTCTTGCTAATAGCCTTGGAATGAACCGGTTGGAACTACTCTGCTCTCTCAACACAATTGAGGAAAAAACTGATCTATTATACGATGTAGGTGAATTTGATGATATATATGCTTTCCGTTCTTCAGCGGTGTTGGAAGTAATCCGAAAAAATTACAAAATATATAATTATGGACCCTTAAATCCCCAAATTCCCCAGATTATTAGAGAATGTCATGCTCGATTAGCAACTGTGTTGAAAAACAAGAAAGGAAGTTCAGTATTTGATATTGCCAATCATTTCTATGCTGCAGGACAATTACATGCAGATAAAGCAATTGAATATTGCATAAAAGGTGCTCACTCAGCTGCCGGGTTATTCCAGCATGAAAATGCTCGTAAATACCTGGCAATGGCAAAAGAATGTGCAGAGATATCTGGAAGAATTCGTGAACTGGAAGGTGCATTCCTGAAATTGGAGATATCCGAATCATTTGTTATTAACAAGCGACAAGAAGAGATTGCGAATAAAGCAATGAAATTTATGGAAACACATATTTCAATTGATGACAATTTTAAATTACTGATCAGTAAATGCCTTTATAACGCTGGAGTAGCCAGTAAGAAAAATCAAAAATACTATGCCAAAGCTGTTGCTATTGCTTCGCAAATTGTAAATACTACACAAGATGAATTTCTGAAAACAGAAAGTAATCAGATTTTAGCAATCAGCCTGCCTCCAAACCGCAGAGAGGAAATAATTAGCATACTTAAAAGCGCTTACTCATCGATTCAAAAAATGGATTCTTCTATGCGAATAAAAGAATTGCTTTCCAGAATTGAAAATTCTCTGGCTGAAAAATTGACCTATGGAAACCCTGATGAAAAAGCTCAGGCTGAAGAGCTGTTCCTGCACAGCATTCAAGTGAAGGAAGAACTGATGGATAAACCTGGATTAGCAAGGTCATGGGGCGGTTTAGGACGTTTATACCTGGAAAACAATGAAATACTTGAGGCAAAAGATTGCTTTGAAAAAGACCTTCTACTTTGTAGTCAAATTGGTGACAAAGGTGGTGAAGTGAAAATGTATAGCTTCATTGCTGAATGCAATTACCGCGAAAAAGAGTATCTTGAAGCCAGGAATTACTATATCAAATCCTATCAATTAGCAGAAGAAATTAAAAATGTTATTGATCAGCTATTTGCTGCCCGTGGATTACTGATCGTCGGATTAAAATCCCAAACTTTAGACAATTATAACGTGTATGCTGAATTTCTGATAGAAAATCTTACAGATGCAAAATCAATCTGGCCAGGTTTCTTTGATGAAATAATAGAACTGATGGAAAAAAGCGATAACTTGCCTCAATGGTTATCTAACTTGAAATTTTGATAAGGGATTTGTGGAATTTAAACTAAAAAACAAGCTGCCAAAAGAAATCACGGTTTCTGCACCTGGCAGGATCTGTTTATTTGGTGAACATCAGGATTATCTGCAACTGCCTGTGATCGCTATGGCTATAGATCTGCGGGTAAATATCTCCTGCACTCCACGCCAAGATCAGGTTTTCAAGATACTTTTGCCAGATATCAATGCTGAGCAAATACTTGATTTTTCTGATGGTAAGGAGTTTTGCTATACTTGTGAACGTGATTATTTCCGCAGCATATATAATGTACTATTTCGCCAGGGAATTCGCTTTACCAGAGGGTATGATTGCCTGGTTCAGGGCAATATTCCCATTAATTCGGGAACTTCTTCTTCCTCAGCTTTGAATAATGCCTGGTGCAGATTCCTGCTGGAAATTGGGGATTATGTGCTTCCGGCCTGGAAAGAGCCAGAGGCAGTAGGGCATTTTTCCTATCAGGCAGAAGTGATAGAATTCCAGGAACCTGGCGGAATGATGGATCAGCTTTCCACGGCTTTCGGCAATATTATCTATATAGATTTTGCTGATAATAACCGAATAGAAATTCTGCCTGCTAAACTGGGAACTTTTGTGCTGGGGGATTCAGGTCAACCCAAAAATACCAGACAGATTTTAGCCAGAACCAAAGAACCTGCTCTAGCTGCAACTCGCAAAATAAAAGCAACCGGGAATCAATTCAGTTTTGCTGATTTCTCTCACGAACACCTTGCGGAATTTAGAAAAATATTAACTGCTCAGGAATATCAAACAACAAAGGCAATGCTGATAAATCGCAATATCACCCGAGATGCCTATCAATTGCTTTCAAGAGAGAATCCCGATCACCACCTGGTTGGCAAGCTGCTCAATAAACATCATCATTATCTTGATAAATATCTGGGCATAAGCACTGAAAAGATCAACAAAATGCTCTCAGCCGCACTTGAAGCAGGAGCTTATGGTGGTAAAATAAATGGTTCAGGCGGTGGCGGCTGCCTTTTTGTTTATGCACCGGAAAATCCTCAGGAAGTGGCAGCAGCTATCACAAAATCCGGTGGGAAGACATTCCTTATCAATCAACATACTGGTCTGGATGTCAATTACTTAGAATGAAAAATTCAATAAATCAAGCTGCTTTTACCAAATGGGTGTTAGATCGCTTTGGTGAAAAGGGTAAAAAATGGCTGAATGAACTGCCTGAAACAATCTCTGAGCTGGCTGAATTATGGGGATTAAGTGATATTATTCCACTCTCAGATTCTAATTATAATTTTACTGCTTTTTGCCAGATTAATAATGCCCAATCCGCTTTTCTTAAAATTGGCTGTCCCTGGTCTGGTATCGATTCTGAAATCGCTGCCCTGAGTGAAATAAAAAGTGAACATCTGCTGAAGCCTTTGGCGGTTGATAAGCCCAACGGGGCTATTCTGCTTCCCAGATTATTTCCTGGAAAACCTTTGCATTCCATTGAAGATGAAGAAAAGCAGAATATTATCACTGCTACTCTGATCCATGACTTAAAATCCTCCCAGAAAGCTCAATATAGTTTCCCTACTCTGAAAGGCTGGTTTAGTAAATTATCAGATTTTCTTTCGTCCCCGGACCCTTTGATCCCGCCCGGTTATCTTCATAATGCCAGCTCAATGTTCCAAGAGCTGGAAAGCGCAAAGGATCATGATGCACTATTACACGGGGATCTGCATCATTATAATATCCTCAGTGATGGTGATAAATGGCGCATCATTGATCCTAAAGGCGTGATCGGAAATCCGCTCTATGAAACTGCCTGCTTTATGTATAACCCCATGCAATTCCTGAAATATCATGAACTGAACAGTATCATTGAAGCCCGGCTGGCAATATTCTCTGAAATCCTGGGTTATCATCCTCAGCAGATAGCAATGATGGCTTACTGCCAATCAGTGCTATCCGCCTGCTGGTGTCTGGAAGATAAACAGGACTGCTGGAATAGTGCTATCACCTGCGCTGACCTTTTCTTTAATTTGACATAAATTTCCCAATATTTTATAAGTTCTTCAGGAGTGTATTATGAAAATTATCGGTTTTATTTTGCTTATTATGTCAGTAAATCTTTTGATAGCTGGCAGCGACTGGCAATATGAAAATAATCTGCTGAGTGATCAGGAGAAAGAGGATATTATTCTGCGGCAACATGGTGGCAAACCTGCTCCAGAGCTGAGTGACGGATATTGCCTGCTGGTGAATGGCTGGTATGGTCGTCAGCAGAATAACAGCCTGCAGTGGAATATCAAATCTCCCGAATTATACAGCCATATTGAACTGGAGATAGATCTTAGCATCCGTCAAGGTGGCAATGGCGCTGGAATTTTGCTGCTGCCTGATACTTTAGCCATTAATGACTCTATCCAGTGGGAAAATCCCAGTTTCAAAGATGTTTTTGCCGTCGGAATTGATATTTATGATCCTCCCACCAGCAACTGGTTTGATGAATATGGCAATTATTACGGAAATCCTGAACGCGAAATCTCTCTGCACTGGAATGGCGTGGAATATATCAAAAAACTCTCAGATTTTGAATTCCGCCAGATCGGTGATAGTGAAAACAGCTTCCTCTGGCATCTGGAAATTGATTATGTTTGTGGTGGTGCTCAGATTAGTTTAAGTATCGATGATCACTATATCTATGAAGACTACTTTATCCCTGAAATGCTGCCCTATAAGTTCACTCCCTTGATCGGTGCTTATAATGGAGATCAGACTTCCCCAGTTAATATCGGGAAAATGGAAATCAAAGCTGATAATATAACTAACCTTCCCCAGCCACCAGTTACAGTCTATCTTTTTGCAGGAGAAATTATGCATGCTGGTAATCGTGACTCTGAATTTACCGCAGATTTTTCCTCTATTCCTGAGGATATCGGGCGTGTAATTCTCACCCTGGACATAGCGTCTGCACCTGGTGGACTGGATCCCTGGGATGAAGGAGCAGGTATCACACTGACAGATGAAACTGGTACATATGAAATTTGCCGTTTTATCACCCCCTATCTTAAGGCATATCAGTGGAAAGTGGATGTAACGGATTTCCTGCCATTATTCAAGGGAAGCGTCCCCGGTAAATTGCACGTGGATACCTGGATGGCAACTAAAGAAAATCCAGAAGAACAAGCCGGTTGGAACATTTCTGCCTGGCTGGATTTTTATCCAGGAAAGCTGGAATTCATACCCTATAAAATAGAAAATCTCTGGACTGGTAATTTTGAATACGGTGATCCTGAGCACCCTATGGAACTGGATTTTCCAGTACTTTATAAAACTCTACCCCCTGAATGTGATCAGGCAAAAGTGAAACTGATGGTAACTGGTCATGGTATGAGCCCCAATACAGATATTGCCGCAGAATTCATGCCGGCATCCCGTACCTTTGCAATCAATGGACATGAATTTGAAAACACTCTCTGGAAAGACGATTGCTACCTGAATCCCTGCCGTCCCCAGGCAGGCACCTGGAAATTCAGTCGTGCCGGCTGGGCACCCGGAAGCGTCGTGTCTCCCTGGGAAATCGACCTCACTCCCTATATCACCGAGCAGGATACCCTCAGGCTTGATTACGTGCCTATGCCCTACCGCAATTATGGTAAAAATCCTGATACTTATCCACCCCATCACAATGTAGCGAGCCAGATAATATATTATCGGAAGAGATAGAATATATACTTAATCCAGAGGATTAAGCTACATGTAGAGCAATCTTTCAGATTGCTTGGCTATTTTACCTCAAAGGATCATTGCGCTTCCATTCTGAAGCGGACTCAGCAGACACAGCAGATGCAGTAATTAGATAAAATACTCTACCTTTTGTCATATATTTTCATTTGACACTCTGTCTCACTTCCTGTCTTTATGGCAATGGAGGATATTATGAATGATTTATTTGCTGAGATAATTAAGCTGAAAGGTTTTGCTGAAAAGGTATTTTACGGTGATGTATTCGGTGAAGATGATATTTATGAGCGGGAATTTTTGATCCTGCTGAATGAGCTTTCTGAAGAAGATCTGAAGGAATTTTATAATGTCTATCCTGCACATTATAAACAGTATTTTACTGAACAGCTCAAAAGCCTTGAACCCTATGAGCAGAGTGATATTATCAATTCTCAGAATATTATTAAGAAAATCCTCGCAGACAATCCTGCCGGTGTGGAAAAAATGAAAATCCAGCGAGAAAAAGACCAGGATCGCATTCGCAAATATAGAGAACTCCTTAAGGCTGGCAGCGAATACAGCATCTCTGACCAGGACTTGAAAATTCCTCCCCCTCCCATGCAAAAACCATTTCCCCCATACCCCATCTTAATTGAATTGCCCACTGACTATAAGGCTGCTATTGCAAATCCGGATATCCTCGATTGCATTAATAACCGTAAAAGTCGTAGAAAATTCACGGAAGAGCCCCTTACCATTATTGAACTTGCCTGGCTGCTTTGGTCAACTCAGGGAGTTCACAAAGTTGTCCGTGATACTGTATCCCTGCGAACTGTACCCTCAGGAGGAGCACGGCATCCCTTTGAAACTTATCTGGCAATTAATCATGTGGAATCTCTTGAACCGGGCATTTATCGCTATCTGCCACTTAATCATAAACTGCTTTTTATCAAATCAGAATCTGACCTTAAAGATAAAATGGCCAAATATGCTTTCGGTCAGAAATTTGTGGGACACTGTGCTGTCGGCTTCATCTGGACTGCCATCCCCTACCGCATGGAATGGCGCTACACCCTGCAAGCCAAAAAGGACATCCTTATCGAAGCAGGGCATGTCTGCCAGAATCTTTACCTTGCCTGCGAATCAATAAATGCCGGCACCTGCGGTATAGCTGCCTACGACCAGAAGCCCATAGATGAACTCATAGAAGTAGATGGCGAAAATGAAATAACAGTCTATCTTGCCCCCGTAGGTAAATACATTCAATCATAAACATCACATCTATAGGTTAATATCTCTTATAGTATCATATAATAGGTTTTTATTTGGATATAGTAGTTAATTATAGATAATAATCTGAACATATTCATCTTTTCATGATATAATACATCCAAAATCGAAGAAATATAAGCACTATCACGTAAATATATAATTAACGGCAATTTAGCCATCAAAGTATCCTGAAGGAGAAGCAACATAGCACGTAGTGACATTAAAATGTGAGTACGTGCTATGTTGCTACTCTAAGACATTTCCTAATAATCAGAGGAGGAATACTATTTAAGCAGGAGAAGTTTGGAAATTTTCTGGTAATTTACAGTTTTCATCTGGAGGAAATAAACTCCTGAAGAATATTCATCAGCTTCCCATTGGATGGCGTGTTTTCCGGGCTGACGCGTTTCATTCAGCAGAACGGCTACTTTCTGACCCTTTATGTTATATACTGAAATATTGACCTTTTGTTCCTCTTTCAGGCTGAAGCTGATCGTGGTCAGGGGATTGAAGGGATTGGGATAGATATTCTGCAGTGCGGTGACTGTGGTAATATTGTCAGGTTCTTCATCTGAGGCAGTTACCGTTAATAATATCGGTAGCAAGGTTTCTGTTCCCATATTATCTATTATCCTCAGATTCTTAGTATAATTACCCTCATTCATATCAGCGGTATCAATCATTAAACCTATTTGAGCAATTTCCTGATAGCCCAGTACTCCCTGATTGTGATCCATCGTAAGCCATTCATTAGCAAGATTACCCACTTCTATTTGCTGATCGATCTCAGAGCTCTGATCACCAATTATCTGGGCATTCAGGATAAGAGAAAGCGGAGCATCCTCAGCAAAAGTTATATTCACTGCCCCTACGCCAGTTTCTCCGGGCAGCAGAACTCCAAATCCTTCTTCGGTTTCACCATGCCAGTTAAGAGTGATACCGCTGCCAGTGCCTCCATCAGGCACCAAACCGCCACCAGAACCACCATTTAACGGAGTAGCGATATTTACATGTATCTGTTCAGGGAAACTAATAAATAAATCAGTGATCCCTTCCATTTCAATACCATTATTTTCCAAAGTTAATAACCAACCTAAACTTTGACCCGGGGTATAGCTATAAGAACTTAAGCTTAAGTGTGAACCAGTAAGTTCTCGTTCATCATTCTCAAAAAATATTAAATATTCAAGTTGACCAGCGCCGCTGTTTGAAATATTGAAATAGCTTTCCTGAACCGTATCAGCAGGGATTTCCAGTACTATTTCCTGCAGATCAAGAGTTAATTCAGGAGGAGGAGGCTCGATCATGGAAGGGAATTCAATTCTATCCAGCCAGGCACCATCAGTTCCATCAGTGGGATCATTATCTTTTTCAAACTCCCAGATAAATTCATGAGGACCGGCATCTACCTCAAACTGGACAAACTGCCAGTCGGAATTTCCACCCCAGTTGTCTATTTCCTCATCATCAATATAAAAAGTCAATACTCCACCATTATTATTGGGGATCTCGATGTTGGCATATAATTTGCGGTAAAAACCAATTACTCCATCTTCTGATAAAAACCCTGAAATACTTAATCTGGCGTAACTATTCACACCCATCAGATCAGTTCTGGCTGAATAATTCCCACTTGCAGCTTCAGTATCTATTATCCAGTTTTCATCTCCACTCATTTGCCAGTTGAAAAGGGAAAAATCTGCTGATTCAAAATCTTCTATTGCATATCCAAACACGCCACTCATTATCAGATCATAATTATATTCACCACTATAGACAAAAACCTGCAACTGATATTCAGTGCCTATAGGAGCAGTTTCTGATACTGTCCCCGTAAACTGTACTATCTGCTCTTCGGACAGGTTATCAATCATGATCTCAGCGGGTGAAATTATCAGACTGGGGTTATAGCTAAGTAATAAAACAGATACGTTTTCAATTGCTGAACTGCCTGTATTCTGAATATTCAGGCTCAAAATTAATTCTTCTCCAGGGTCAGCTACATTATTATCATTTCCAGCAATATCATCAATCCTGAAATATCCTGACAGTAGTTGAGGTGCATGGAGTATGATATCTTCACTGAATTGGTTGCTGCCTGAATCAAATTGCAATGTTACTATCTCGCCATCAGGACAATAATCAGCGATGCTGATCTGGAAAGCAGCCATTATCTGCTGATTTTGCTGTGGTTCAATTGTACCCTCAAATTCATAATTGTCATTTATTAATGTTATGTATTCACTCTCACAACTTAGATTCAGATCGAAATTGCCAAGAGCTTCATTGCCAATATTATTCAAGTTCATGCCTAATGATATCGTTTCACTATAATCAGCCATGCCATCACCATTTCCGGCTGCATCATCAAGGATCAGGCTTGTAAGTTCCAGAAATCCTGACTGGGGAGCCATAAGCTCTATATCAGCAGTATAGGGTATATATTGACTTGCTGACACGGTTAATATCAGCTCATCAATATAATCATATTCACTCAAAGACAGATTTGCCAGATTATCCAGTCCACTGAACGCTTCTGTTATCACCTGAGTTCCATCCCAAAGAGTGCACACTGCTCCTGGCATTCCGGCATTCACGATGAATTCATCTTCACCATATTCCAGAGAAGCATCGTGGGTGGCAATTATCTGCTGGGGTTGTTGTACCCATATTTCCATGGTGGGATCACCAAACCATTCAAATTCCTCAAATGAAATAAACAGATAATCTTCAAATGTGCAATTTAAACTTAGATATGTTTTGCCATAATTCACTACATCACCCATTTGATAGACGGCATTATTAGCGGGATAATCTGCTCCGCACCATTCCAGGAAGGTGGGCCAGATGGCATCCATCATACCCCAGACAAAACGGTCATTATTGCCTGAATAACTGATGCGTGTAGAACCCACTGCTCCCACTGCTCCACCATCAGGATTGCGGAACCATTGCTCTACAAAGCACTCATCTGTAATTCCTGTGCCGCTATTATCATCGGTTTCATTATCAAAATATCCGGTAAGGCAATTAATCGACCATATTATCGGTAATTCTGCTCCATTGACAAGCTGCATCACATCATTGCTATTGTAATTTGGTTCTCCCCAGCCTGTTCGACCTCCATGATCACGGTGAGTAAGCAGAAAGCAGCCATTATTCAAGATAGTCTGCACATCATTATCAGTACCGTTCCAGGGGAATTGTGGTTTCTGAAGTTCTTCTGGAAGTTCTCCACCAGGAGTGTCATTCTCAAAAATATAGGTGTTTTGATTCCAGTAAGTAGGAAATATCTCGCTATTGTTATATCCATTATATTCGGTATAAACCCTCTGGGGGTCGTACCCTTCCTGATCCAGGAAATTTCTGATATCTTCAGAAGTTTTGGCAAATCTGCGGTTGGCATAAGTGTCTGGAGGTTCAGAGGCACCATCCTGAAATGCACCGGCAATTAAGGCTGTTTGATAGTATTGCGGGTCTGTGGGTGGGAATTGTTCATAAGCAATTATTCTATCTACTGCTCGCTGAGCATCTTCTACAGTATCCACTGGCAGTCTGCCAAAACTGAAATCCAGCAGATAGTCAAATTCAATTTCCAGGTCAGCATAATAGATATCTGTGCCCACCATGCCTTCACCGGGAAATTCATGTACATACCAGGGAGGAATAAATTCCGCATCACCAAAAAGCATGATTGACTGCGGACAAATATCACTTGTTTCGCAATATTGATTAATGAAATTCCCAATACCATAGCAGGTTTCTCCCGCTACAGCAGTACTTACTACTTCAGTTGCTATCCCCTTCCGGGCTTTCCAGTCAGCAAGCTCATTTGCCTGGTCTATAAATATCCCAGGACAGATAACCAGCAAATCGCAGCCTTCATTACGCCAGTCTCTATTTTCTATAATTTCTATATCAGCAAGTATTTCTGCACCATTGATCATATTATTGGAAATGAAGTCTTCCATCCGGGAGTTATACATGTTACCCATGATCCCTGTTTCGCTTCCGGTAAATGAGATTTCCAGCTCGATCCTGTGATGAATCAACAGTTCCCCACTTACTGGATTGTATTGATAGGGATAAAAGCGCACAATAGCACAGCTCTGACCTCGATAATCACTTTCCTTTTCTAATGCTGCCAGTTCTGCAGGAAATATTTCACCTCTTTCATAAATAGTATCATCAATCAGATATTGTGGTTCCGGTGCACCTTTAGTTTCAGGTGCAGGCTGAGGGACAGGTGCCAGATTGCTTATCTGAACTGTTTCGGTGTCCATACTTGTTGCTCTTAGTACCGCCTGTTTGCCTGCAGGTATTGCTATCCATACGGCTTGAGTGGGCAGATCAGGAGCTCCAGGCTGCAGACTCTCTATTCCTGGTGCAATTATTTTGGTGAATTCTTTGCCATTATAATTGATCTCCAGCAATTTATAATCTTCTGATGTGAAGGTTAAGTTTAAATTTGCTGATGAAGAACTACCTTTTTCAATAGAACCCATTAAGGTCATAATTGATAACACTACTATCACAAAAATTTTCACTTTTAACATAATCTATTTTTTTCTCCTTTTATTTCAGATTTGATTTATCTCAAATGTGGTCATATTGTCAAATATTACATTTTTGAACAAAAAAAGAAGGTCCCCGGATGGGGACCCTTTTTAGAGGAGGAGGCCCGGGCGGGGCTGCCCGGGTGCTGGTAACAACCCCGAATTATTTCATCAGGGCGATCTTTTTTACGGTCGTGTAATCTTCCGGCATACCCTCGTTTCCTTCAGGTCTGCCAGACACTCCTCGGGCATTAAATCGGCAGAAATAAATTCCGCTCGATGCTGCACGACCACTATTATCTTTTCCATCCCAGCGAACCACATGTTCGCCAGCACTATAATTACCTTTTGCTAACCTGGTGACTAACTGACCTTTAATATTAAAGATGTCAAGTATAATATTACAACTTTGTGCCAGGTTGAACTTTATATTCGTTTCAGGATTGAAAGGATTAGGATATGCACCAATCAATTCTGTTGTTGTTGGTAGATAATCATCAGTAACGGGAGTATTTACCACAGTTAAAACTACGGGAATAGTAAACGTAGTACGTTCATCACTGATCAAAATATCTGCTGTATAATCTCCAGCACTTAATCCGGCACTATTAAAATACACATCAAACTCATCGTTGCCAAACGTGCCTATCGTGCCTGTATTATGTGACAGATTACACCAGCCAATTCCCAGGCTGAAGAGATAAATAGTTCCAGATTCCACACTGCCATCGTTTCCCATTAATTCATAATCAAGTTGAACTTCTCCGGTATAATCAGAATCTATTGTAACATTCACTCCGGCAGTTGCATCTTCACCGGCTAATAAACCACCATCACTTGTCCAGTGTATTTCCACTCCATTACCAGAAATATTGTCAGGCATTAAAGGATTACTGCCACCATAAAAGCCTGTGGAGATATTTACTGTGATACCTTCAGGAAAATCAAGATATACATCAATGATAGCTTCATTATCATTGGATTGATTTGACAATTCAAATACCCAACCGGTTGTCTCACCTGGAGTATAATTATCTACATTACAGCTAATGCCGCTGCCGGTTAAATCCCTCATAGCAGTTCCGGTTTCTATTACCTGAACTGAATAATTGATGTCACCTACTCCCAGATTTTCCAGCCCTATCTCTTCACTGGTCTCACTGTCGGGCATAAGTTCAATATTCAATTCTGTCACGTCTATCAGCAATTCAGGTGCTGGTGGAGGTCCCATTGGTGGGAATACAATATAATCAATCCAGCCGGCATCAGAACCGCTTGAAACACCCTGATCTTTGCGGTAACGCCATTCAAATGTATGGAGTCCCTGATCTACATCATAGGTTTCCAGACTCCAGGGATCTTCTCCATCCCATCTATCCATCTGAACGCCATCGATATAAAATGCCAGCCAGTCAAAATTATGATTTGAAGGATCCTGTTCACAGGAAACTTTTTTATAAAATGAGATTTCACCATCTACACGAATCCAGGTCTCAATTAACATCGAGGTGGATGTGTTATCACCGATAGAAGCTGAACGGGCACTATATTGTCCCATATAGGCATAATTATCTATCGTCCATTCCTGACCGTTAAATTCCCAGTCATAGGTATCAAAAGTCTGAGACTCAAAATCTTCCAGTACCAATCCTACGGTATAACTATAATCAGCAGTTGTGAGATAATTACCAGAGGTAGCATTGTAATTAAAGCTAACGCTGGTTCCTTCAGGAGTATCTTCATCAATGGTCACTGTAAATTCTGCAATTGCTTCACCACCTGGAGCGATTGGGTCCAGATAATCAGTCATCACATCAACATTTACCCAGGGATCAAAACTCAGCAGGATTGCTTCAACTTCACCAGTTGCAGCATGTCCTGTATTCATAGTTGGGAATGAGAGTATCACGGTTTCACCAGCATCCAGCACACCATCATTATTTCCAGTGCTGTCATCGATCTGGGCATAACCGCTTTGCATAATAGGAGCATTCATGGTCAGAGTGAAATTGGATGTCCAGGAGCCATCATTTGAATCAGTAATTTCGAGCATAATGATTGCAGTCTGCTGGTCAACTATATCATCAGATATTTCTACACAAAAGGCTCCAATCAGTTCAATTATGCTTTCTCCATTAATATCACCACAATCTACAGTTCCATCTACAATATTCAAATACTGACTAAAAGTTGTAATTGTTGCAGTAACACCTTCGGCTGCCTGATTACCGACATTATTCAGACTAAGATCCAGATTTACCGTCTCTCCATAATCCAGAAGTCCATTGTCATTTCCTGCCACATCATCAATCTCAAGTGCTTGCATAACGATATATGCCTGGTCTGTAGCGATCACAATATTTCCCTGAAAACGGTTCTTATTATGAGCTATTGCAGATACACTGATCAGTCCAGGTGAACTGATGGGCTCAAAAGTTTCAATATTTGCAGTACCTGCGGCATCCGTAATTCCTCTACCAATTAATTCACCATCTTGAACTAATGCTATTCTGGCATTTTCAGTATCAGATGTTATCTGGATCTGATCTATTCCTATAGGCAGTGTTACAGGATGATTGACTATCATATCTTCCGGTTCTGCTGTCCAGATGTCCATCGATGGATCTCCAAAAAGATTAGTTTCATAACATACCCAGCGCATATTACTATTATTTTGCATCATACTCGCATTATATTCATGAGAATACTGGTTCACCAATCCAATTTCACTGACTTCTTCTCCAAAAATACCATCAAAGAACAATCGGTCATAATATTGTGATGAACTATTTGTTCCTCCGGGCATATACCATCCGTAACGGGAATTGGAAATACTGGCAACTTCACCACTTGATATTCCACCAGAAAATTTCTCTGCGAAGCAATCATCAGTATAATATCCATTATAATGCCAGTTATCAAATGAACCGTTATAACATCCCTGTGAATATCCAATCACAAAACCGCGGGTTAAACCGTTATTTGTAAAATTGCCCTCTGTGAGATCACCATTATCCATTTTCATGTTATATGTGTTGCTGGAATGACCTAAATGGTTCAAGAGATTAATTCCCACATCAGAAAATTCATCAAAAAGATCATATTTATTCCAGTTCATATCTCTTTCATAAAAATAATTCACATTGAAATTATCACTGATCCCGGTTGTACTGTAACCATCATAATATCCACCATCAGCTATCTGGTCTTTATAATTTCCGCCCCAGGTTTGTGGATTATCATTTAATGATTCTCCCACCATGACAGCCTTTTCAATATCTTCTATTACTGGACTGTTTTGATAAGAGATCAGCTTATTTGTGGCATTACTAACTTCGGTGGCACTATCTACACAAATCCTGCCAATTGCCAGCTCTGCATAAGGATCTATTTCATTCTGTTCTCCCCAGTAACCATCTCCGTCATTATCCCAGGTGCCGTCTAAATTAGAGAAATACATATCTGAAGGCAAGGATGGATCATCATCGACTGAAAAGCCCCTGTGAGGTACTATCGCTGTTTCATTAGGATTTCCGGCATCTCCTGCCAGGATCACATATTGGATATCATAGCTTTGATAATATGATATGATGCAGCTTCTCACCTGTGCTGCCTCATCGATTCCTGTATAATTACTATAGATATCATCCACAAGCTCTACTGCCACTGAAAATCCCGTTGATTTCTTGAAATCTACATAATCCTGAAAATAAGGCTCTAATTCTGAATTAGTGATCAAAAGCATATCATAATCTATCAGTCTTCCGCCATTTTCTGTATAATTGTAGCTTGATAATGCCTCAGCGTTATCAACTATTTTCTCTATTCTCTTTACTATTGCAGGATTTATCTTCAAATTTGCTTCCACATCCTGGGCTCTGTTACTATATTGCGTTTCCAGATCAATAGTAACGGATTTTATAAATCTCACACTTCCGCGAACCGGATTATATTCTACAGGACAAAACTGTAAGGATGCAATACCATGACCGGATAAATATCCTGTATAGGCATCGCTAATACTCCGCTGGGGAAATACGCTGTCTCTTTCATAAATTTCGGGATCAGGTACTGCCTGATAATCTGCAGGTGCTGGCTGACTGATCGGGAAAGGACGAACTGCCGGTGCTATAACTCCACTCTCTTCCATTGGATAATATTGTATGTCCACAATGTTTACACTAGTAACTTCCTCATCCTGCGGAAGAAGTATATCTATCCCTTTCCAGGGAAGCGATGGCTCTCCCTCTAATCCGATTTCTATACAATCATTATAATTTATCTCCAGAACATCTCCATTCATATTAAGTTCTGGATATTCCATTGACACGGAATACTCTACATTACCACCAAAAAGAAAAACACTAAACAGTGCTACTATTAAGATAACAATTCCATTCTTCATATATACTCCTTTTCATTTACAGCTTATTCATATAGTATAAAGCAATTTCCATGCCAGACAAAAATATCTACATCTACAGTGGGTGTTATCAAGATAAAATTTATTAATTTAGCTATGTAACAATTACCAAAAAGGCAGAAGAGCTGGATTTGATCTCAAAGAAGTGAACATTAAATAATTAACTGATTATGAGTAAAAACGTTGTAATATAATATGAGATCATCTGTACTGGATTACGAGGCTAATTTGGGAAATGATACACTTGTAACCCACAGGTAACCCACAGGGAGGGTACAGGGTGGTTATTTAGGGCATTAATATCACGTAATTTAATATATATCAATAAATTAGCTGAAAAAGCCTTAAATATGAGTCAAATAAAACAACTGATCTATTTATGATAATGGTAGAAATGGGAAATATTTAAAGTAAACAAGTGTATAATTCAGGACAAAATTCATGAGTCTTCTCAATTGATCCCAGAGCCTGTTTTACTAAGGGTTTTATTTCTGAATAAAAAATGAATGATAATCATTAATTAAAGCTGATGTACACTCAATGCTTGACATAATTATCAAATATACTTTTTCAATAGTAGCATTTTGCAGGACATAAATCAGAAAACCTAATATTAAAACCTGGAAAAAAAAGGGGGTTGAAATCGTTCAAACTATAATCACTTAAATATTATGTGCCCATAATTTTTATGGGCATATGCATCAAATTTGTCAATATTGGGAAATTGACCTTGCTAAGACCTTGCGGATGGTTGCAAACCTCCGCAATGATTGACCGATATGAGCAAGATAATTATTTTCTAAATTGCATAATACTATAGATTTAAAAAACTCTGACCTCTGATCAACCATTGCGGAGGTCTATCGACCATTCGCAAGGTTTTGGCTGGTGCACATTGCCACTTGTGACATTATTTATTGACAATATTATTAAAAATTCATTACATTATGGGTAGTAGAGTATAGGAGATTGTAATGTCAAAAGATAAACGAAAATTATTGATAGTGGAAGATGAGATCATCATTGCCATGAGGCTTGAGATCTATTTTCGCTCCAAAGGATATGATGTTCTGGGATATGTGACTACCGGCAGAGAAGCAATCGATAAAGCCCTCGAGTGCCACCCTGATCTAATCATCATGGATATAAATCTTAAGGGAGATATAAATGGTCTTGATGCTGCAGAGAAAATCATTGAATCTCAATATATACCTATTATTTTTATTACCGGGTATTCTGATGAAGAATATAAAAATAGAGCAATGAAATTAAATCCACTTGGATATTTTTTTAAACCTGTAAATCTTTACGAACTATTAACAGCGATAAATAACTTAGATGACTGATAAACTTCAATTTCAGCAAAATTATGGCATTGATCATGAATGGCTGATTAAGCACAGCATAAATATGTTCTATATTCACACTGCTGATCATCAGATAGTTTATTTAAGCCCACAGGTAGAAAAAATGCTAGGATATACTCAAGAAGAAGCATTGGTCATTTGGACAGAATTAGTGACTGATAATCCCATTAATGAAATTGGATTTGAGAATACCATGAAAGCTATAAGAACAGGCGAAACACAACCGGTTTATGAACTTGAATTGATAACAAAAGTCGGGAAAAAAATCCGGGTAGAAGTAAATGAAACCCCAATTTTAGAAGATGGTGTAGTTAAATATATCTCCGGCTCGCTGACAGAAATTACTGAAAGGCGCAAATCAGAAATTAAACAGCAGGTGCTTTATAATATCTCAAGTGCAATCAACCAGGCAGATGACCTAGATGAACTTTTCAAGAGGATCCGCTGGTTATTAAGTGAAGTCGTAAATGTAAAAAATTTCTATATTGCACTAATTGATGAACAAACCAAAAAGATAGCATTTCCCTATTTTGTAAGTGAACTTGAGCAAAAACCTCAGCCAATGGAGTATTTTGATTCGAAAGGTATAACACAGTACGTGATTGAAACGGGTAAAGCAAAGCTGGTCAATCAAAATGAACTGAAAAACATGGAGAGCAAGGGTATTATCAAGCTGACTGGAAAGCTGCCCAAATTATGGCTTGGAGTTCCGCTAAAAATAGATAATTCCGTTATTGGAGTTATCTCAGTGCAGTGTTATCATGATGAACATTGCTATTCTGAAGAAGATATGGAACTACTCAATTTTGTTTCTGAAGAAGTGGCATTGGCTATTAAGCATAAACAGGCTGAGCAGAAGATAGTTGGCAGTTTAAGAGAAAAAGAAAGCTTATTGCGAGAACTTTACCATAGAACCAAAAACAATATGCAGATAATTGAAGCGATGTTGATAATGTCAGCAGAATTTTCTGAGAACGAGGATATAATCAAATTAAATCAGGAAATTGCAGATAAGATATATTCCATGTCACTGGTACATCAGAAACTTTATGAGGAAAAGGATCTCTCTTCAATAGATTTGCAGGACTACATCAAAGAATTTTCTGAGCACATGATGAATATTTATACTAAAGAAAATAATTATCGAATTGAGCTTGATCTTGTCTCAGTGAAAGTTTCCATTGATTCTGCTGTTCCATTAGGACTCGTTCTAGCGGAACTAATTACCAATGCCTTTAAGCATGCCTTTATCGGGATGAAAGATGGAATAATAAAAATTAAACTCGATCGCGATGAAAATAACCTGGTTGTTCTGGAAATTAGCGATAATGGGGTAGGAATTGACCCTGATAAGGATTTATTGGCTTTGAATTCCATGGGTATAAGAACAGCTTATGCTATAGTGGAATTTCAATTGCAGGGAGAATTAACATATGAATCTGATGGGGGGTTAAAGTGGAAAATCTCTTACAGTGATGAACATTCAGGAACAAGGATCAATGTCCAGGAACGAAGTGAGGTTATTCCATCTACCCACGAGAGTGAAGAAAAATTCCGCATTATCTCAGAGACTTCTCCCATGGCAATAATGATCTATCAAAATGATAAATGGGTTTATGCGAATAAAGCTGCATCCCTTATTTCCGGTTATTCAAATCAGGAATTAATGCAGATGAGGTTTTGGGATTTTGTACACCCTGATTATCAGGAAAAAGTGAAATCTATCGGAATAAGAAGACAAAAGAGTCTGGATACTATCAATAGTTATGAATTTAAGATCATCACAAAATCCGGTAATGAAAAATGGGTCTGGCTCAGTGGAACTTCCACGACTTATAATGATAAACAGGCGGGTATAATAACTGTTCAGGATATCACAGCCAGGAAAAACGCTGAAAGAAAACTTAAAGAAAGTGAAGAAAGATTTAAATTTCTCACAAAAGCCACCTTTGAAGGTATTGTTGTCCATAAAAAGGGGACAATAATTGATGCCAATGACTCTTTTTTGAAAATTAGCGGTTACTCCCGAGAAGAGTGTATAGGTAAATATCTGCTTGATTATATTCCCAAAATGAAAGATAAAGCCAAAATCATCTATAATATCGCCAAGAAGCAGGAAGTAAAGCCTTATCTGGTAACAGCTATCCGTAAAGATGGTTCACCTTTCATAGCGGAGCTGGAATCAAAGAACGTAAAAAACACCGGAGAAAATATACGGATTGCAGCCGTCAGAGATGTGACTGAACGCCAGAAAGCACAGGAGCAACTAAAGATCGCACATGAGCGGTTACGAATAATGAATTCTATCCTCAGACATGATATTGCCAATGATCTGGCAGTAATTGATAGTGCTCTGGAACTTTATCTAGATAAACCGCAGGATCATCTACTGACAGAAATGCGTAGAGTTGTCAACAGATGCATTAATACTATCAGAAACCAGCAGAAACAGACAGTGAATCTTGAAAATGTAAAATTCCAGGAGAAAATTGATCTTAAAATGGTGATTGATGAGATTACAGTTAACCATCCTGAGATCAAAATCATTATTTCTGGTGATCAAAAGAAAAATGTTCAAGCTGACGAGGCAATGTATTCAGTTTTTGATAATCTTATCAGTAATGCCGTAATACATGGAAAGGCGGATGAGATCAAAATAGAGATATCGGAAGAAGATGAATTTTGCCAGATAACTTTTACTGATAATGGCGTGGGCATACCGCTGGAAGTTATGCCCAAAATCTTTGAAAAAGGATATCATTACGGCAAAACTGGTCATACTGGTATTGGATTATATATCGTTCAGAAAACAATTGAGGAATTTGAGGGAAATATCTCTGTGAAATCAAATCAACCTCAAGGTACGATATTCGTTATTAACCTGCGTAAAGTGTAATTTGATAAATTACTGACTATTTGCTTGCCTTACCTGATATATATTCTATTTCTAACTTGATCACTGCCACATTTTTAAGACTTTTCTCAATAGCTTTCAGGCCAGCGTTCAGATAATCAGGGGAATATTTTTCTATCAGCCCCATTAAACCCTTTTTCTTTTCTTCTCCTTCCACGATTCCTGCTTTACCAAAACAGATCACGCTTTCATATTTTGTGGTAAATTCTGACTGGATTACCTTTGTTTTGCCCACTACGCAAAAAGAAACTCGATCATTATAGGCAATATTATCAATCTTGTGACCCATGTGAGCAGCATGAAAATAGATACATCTATCCTGATAAGCATAATTCAAAGGCACACCATAAGGCTGGCCATGTTCATCAACTGTAGATAATACACCATATTCTCCTTCTACTAATATCTTGTTTGCTGACTGCTCATTTATTAAGCGGTCTTTTCTTCGTAATTCACGCATTTTCTCTCCCTTATTTAACCTAATTCAAAGCTGGTAATACCATAAATTTTTGATAATGACAATTCAGGATATTTACCCAAAAACATCCTCGCCGTCTCAAAGACAGGTTTCATTTGATATTTCTCCACTAAAATCCTGGCTGAGGTATTGGGTGCCGGAATATCAAGAAAGAACTCCGTTCCAGATGGGATCGCTGACTGTAATGTACTCAATAAATACTCTGCTACCTCATATTTTTCTGCAAATAATGGCCCCACCTTATATCCTTTCCGGCAGGGACGGATACAGCCATAACCTGATAATTTATCCTGTTGAATTACTCCCAGGGCAATAGTTCCGGGCTGACTGATCCAATTTTGCAAAAATGATTGCCGTTTTTCAGGAAAATATCTACGATCATATTCACGCACAGTCTTAAAGGGAATTTCTGCCAGAAGCTTCATTCCTGGACAGGATGATGATTCTTTTTGGGATATTCCCTGATACCGGATATTATTATGAGCCAGCACAAAACCAGATTTCTGATAATTTGCAATCTGAGAAACCACTCCATCCAAACCAGCAGTTCTTCCTGCTAAGTCAGCAAGTCCAGCTTTCCAGATTTTCACACCAAAGCCTTGATCGCGATATTCAGGATGAACTATATAAAATCCAATGAAACTAAAGGATTTTCCATATTTAACTGCCGATATACTGGCAATCATCTTATCTCCCAGAAATCCGGCAAGAAATCCACCCGCATCTGCGGCAAAAAAACAATTACCATCATAAATCCCAGGATTCCAACCTTCCTCTGCTGCCCAGTTCAGAGCAATATCCAGCTCCCTGCGATTCATTCTCCTAATGCAATATTCATCCATAATTTCAGTTTCTTCCTTTGCGTTAATATATTTAATTAATTCATTACTGATTGTTGTCAATATTTATTACAAAATCTGGCATCCCCCCGTTTTTCATTTGAATTTTATCCTCATTTGTAAATATTCAGCATAGTATCCCTTATACTTTTTCCTAACCATTAGTTTCCAGTTACTAAATAAATAATTCACAACTTTGGTAATACGATAATATATGAAAACTATCTTCTTCATATCTCGTTTCCTGTCACACATAAATCTTGGAAATATTCTAAACAAAGTCATTCTCAAATCATACATACTATAAATAAGAAACAGTGCTGCCAATAACAATAAATTCATGTTTTTTAATCTTGTGTAGTCCATCAACTGCATCTTTTCCCAACCAAAATCTTGCTTAACATGTCTGTGAAATTCCTCAATTTTCCAGCGTAATCTATAACCACTTAATCCCTTAAATATGATTTCATCTCTATCATCATTAAGATGTCTGACACTTGCATAAAGATAGAAATAACCTCCTTTATCGGCACTGTCAAATTCTCGTTTATTTCTTTTTTGAGGTTTCTTAACATACCTTCCGACAATCAGCCATACACTCACTGTGTTCGGTTTTTTACGAGGATGCGGATCAACAGGAATTTCTACTCTAATTGCTCCTACCTCTAATTCTGTACCATCATTGGATTTCACACTTACATCAAGATTTACTGTCTTTGCTAAATCAATAAAGTCTATAGGTTTACACTGATATATCAGTTTCCTGTTTTTCTTAGCTCTGATAATAAAATCCGCATCATTATCAGATAACTCTTTAAATAACTTTTTATCATCATAATAACGGTCACAGGTATATATTCCCTTGTTGCCAGAAGCTATTTGTATTTCATTGATTTGATCAAAGAGAATATTTTTGCAACTATCTATCTCAATATCATCACTATATAATTCAGACATCATGGGAATTATTTCACACCCGGTTTCTTCACTGGAATTGACGGCAGCAACATTGATCAATTTGTATCCGAATCCATTTTTGTGCTCACCGCTTCCATCTCTAATGTAAGTTAACCCTTCCATCTCAGTAGCACTTGATTTTATTATGTCACTATCATCCATTACAATAATGGAATCATTGTTTAGTTTTCGAGCTGCTTTTTCCAATAATCTGCTTCGAAGTTGAGTAGTTAATTCCGGTTTTGACAGATGGTTTCTTAGTCTTTCTGTAGTTTTTTTGATAGTAATATCTTCTTTTAACTCAATGGCAATTTGTCTTAAAATGCAACCTTTTGATTTAATAATCCCTGTAATAGATTGTCGTATGAATGTTGTAAGAGGTTTAGACATATTGTTACCTAAATAATAAGTCAGATTATATAATTTTCCTTGCAAAATTTTCTTAACTTCTTTTTCTTTAACTATGTTCATGGCATAGCTCCTTATATATTTTATTTTAGTCGATGTCATATTATTAGGAGCTATGTTTTTATACAAGTATATTATGCTATTTGTTACATATTTATTTTACTCTAATTTTGTTCAGTATATTTTAATTTCGGGGGGATGAGTGTTATTACAAAATTGACATGTGAGTAATTGTTACAAGTTTTTATATTGACAGAAAATATTCCTGAAGATATTTATATTGAAGTTCAATAGAGATAAATGTAAAGATTTATTGCATATAATTTTTTATAAATTAGGGAGGCTAATCATGGGATACCTGTTTTACGGCACTAAATATATAATTGATCATCTAATCTTTAACAAACATACTCCTCTTATTTGTGGTTTAGTGGTAACTAATAATTGTAATCTGCGATGTCGTCAATGCCGGATACCAGACCGAGGTGAAAAAAGTCTCAGTTTTACTGAAGTAATGAGGGCAATTGATTCCTTTTATGATGAAGGAGGGCGGACACTCTATATTCAAGGTGGCGAACCTTTTGTCTGGCATGATAAGGATTACAGTCTGGAAGATATTATCGAATATTCTCGAAAAAAGGGCTTTTTTACCACGATTATCTATACTAATGGCACCTTTCCCTTACAGACCTCGGCAACTACTGTTTTTGTCAGCATAGATGGTTTGCAAAAAACTCATGATTACTTACGTGGTGAATCATTTGACAGGATAATAAAAAATGTGCAGGAATCAAGTCATTCTTCCCTGTATATCAATTTCACGATAAATAATATTAATAAAACTGAAATAGAGGATTTCTGCAAATTTATAGATAGTATTAAACAAATTCAGGGCATCTTTTTCTATTTTCATACACCATATTATGGATTAGATGATTTATATATAGATCATGAGGAAAGAAACCAAATATTGATGAACTTATTGAAATATAAAAAGAAGTATAAAATCTTAAATTCACAGGCAGGTTTGAAATCAGCTCTTAGAAATGACTGGAAAAGACCATTAGATATTTGTCGTGTATATGAGGAAGGTAAAATATATCAATGCTGCAGATTTCCCGGAAACCCTGAACTATGTAAGAATTGCGGGTATCTAAGTTATGCTGAAATAGATCAGACATTAAAATTGAAACCATCAGCAATCATGAATGCCATAAAATATTTTTAATAATTTATTATTGTGAAAGTAACCCTTAGAATACTCATCCTGGCATTAATATTGCCTATAATCCTATCTGCATACAATGATGAGGAATTTGATTATAAATTCATTCAGGCAGATACCTGCTGTTCATTTCGAGGCAGTTTTATCGTAAATTGCCAACCCGGCGTTTTGATTGATCTGATATATGATTATGATAAAATCTCAGAATATTCCCCGGGGGTGAAAACCCTGGAATTAGTTAGACAAGGTGAAGACTGGTATGAGGTAGCCTTCACCT